>CAITXU010000104.1 GCA_903896505.1 uncultured Verrucomicrobiota bacterium
CGCCTCGCGGGAGCCGAAAATCCCTCGCGGCAAACTGTAAGCCATTTGTGATACACGACACTAGAGGGGTCCAACCTCGAAGGAAAGGGGACAATCGGTTTGTCACGAAAACGTACCGCAGTCCCGAGGGCCGAAAGACCGGCATTCGACCCTATTTGCGATTTCGGGCACGGCGGGCGGGCGGCTTCCAACCCAAACTTTGTGCGGCGTCGGTTATCTTCCAGTTGGTTGCGTTCAAGGCCAATTCAGCCGCCTCGGTTGAGGCCCCGGAAAGAGTCATCACAATCCGGACGGCGCGGTCTCGAAGCTTCTGATTGGACGGATTCAGATCAACCATCAGGTTTCCGGCCACCTTTCCAAGCTGAACCATGGCCAGAGTGGTCACGGCATTGAGCACGAGCTTGGTGGCTGTTCCCGCTTTCAAACGGGTGGAACCGGCCAAAACTTCAGGACCGGTGGGAAGAGCAATCACTATCTCAGGCTTGCTGCCCGGTGAAAAACGCAAACCCGGGTGACAACAAACCAACGCCAGAGTGGCCCCCTGACGCCGGGCCTCCGCCAACGCACCCCAGACAAACGGTGTCCTCCCACTGGCGGCAATACCCACCACGACGTCACGGGCCGACACACCACGCCCCAACACGGCTGCGGCACCGGCGGAGACGTCATCCTCAGCCCCCTCCACGGCCGTCGTTACGGCCCTGGGTCCCCCGGCAATGATGCCCTGCACCCACTCGGGTGGTGAACGGAAGGTGGGGGGGCATTCGCTGGCATCGAGGACTCCCAAACGTCCGCTGGTTCCTGCGCCGACGTAGAACAGGCGGCCACCCGAGGACCAAGCTTCGGCGACACGACGGACAAGGCTTTTGATCGGGCGTGCCTGCGTGGCCACCGCTGCGGCCACGCCAGCTTCTTCCGAAAGCATCAGGGCCAACGCGTCCTGGATGGAAAGCCGGTCCAATAGCCGGAAGCGCTCATCGCCCCCCTCGGTGGGGGCCGGAGCCATGCTGGTCGGAATGGACACCGCCACCTGAGGGACCTCACGCGCCGGTCGGATGATGCGGGCGGGCGGGGCGTCGGTAGAACTCAACCTACGGGCCAGTTCCACCGCACCCCAGGCGGCTTCACGGTCCTGACACCGAAACCGGCTTTGTGGCAAAGCCCGACGCAAAGCCCGACCGATGGACGCTGCGAAATCCGGCTGGGCGAGAAGAACACTGCCCGAGCCGACAAAATCAAAAGCTTTGAGTTTGGGACCGAGGCGGCGTCCCACGGCTATGGCATCGGAGACAAGGTGGTCCCGGGCCTGCCCGACTGCTGTTTTTGCGGCGGTATCTCCAACGGCAGCGGCAGCAAACACTTCTGGAGCAAGTGCTGCGACCTCCGTCTTGGAGGCCGCTTGGACCCACCCAATCAGGTCGGCAGGGTCGTTCAGCAACAGGCGCCCGAGGACCCGGGCCCCCAATTCCCCCCATCGTCTGGTTTGATCGAGGGCGGAAATGGTTTCCCGCAGCCCGCATTCAACCAGGGCATAGGCGCTGCCGCGGTCCCCCAGCCAATGTCCCCACCCACCCACTTTACCTACTTTCCCGGTCGTGGAGCGTCCGTAGCAGCAGGAACCGGTGCCACTCAGAATGATGATTCGGCCATCAGACGGCAGGGGTTTGCCACGGAATTTCAAAGATGGTTCGGCTGCCCACCAGGCGGTCTCGAGGTCGTGGGTGATCTCGGCGGGGACCCCGGGCCAGACGGATTGTAGGGCGGCAGAAACCCGGGCTCCGTCGTCGGGTGTCATCAAGCCGGCAAGGCCAATGCCAATGGCGATGGGATTGGGCACGAAGCGGTGAACCTCCCGGAATCGGGTGACCAGTTCCGCATCCGACAACAAACGCAGGTTGGTGGGACCGGCCTCGCAGCGGATGGGGACATCGGAGTTCGACGCCACCGCCAGCGCGACCAAACGGGTTCCACCACCGTCCATTCCCAACCAAACTTTCTCGTTCGACATGTCGAGGACGATATCCGGTGGCGAAGGTTTCGGCCAGAGTGCGGAAGCGGGTGGGTAGGGAGTATCTCCCCAACTGGACGCGTCTCGAGACCGCGCACCTGACGGAAATTCCGGCGTCCGCGCGACGTGGCGCAGGTTTTCAAACCTGCCGTTTCGCGGGTTTTCAAACCTGCCGGGCCGTTGGGCGTTCGGGGCGCAACAGGACAGGTTCAGGCCCTGCCCGCTGGAATATCTGCGATACGGCAGCATCCCACCCGTGGTGCTCCGGGGGCAGGATAGATACAACTTGCGGGGCAGACGTGGTACGGACCGCTTGGGACTGAGGTGGAGCCGCCCTACAAAGCCGCCTTTAGATTGGGGGGTGTGATGATCCCTGCAGTAATTGGGGACTTGCAGGAGCGCGTCTCTGGAGGGACTTGCGTCCGGAGGGGCGCGTCCCGCCATTGCGTGACAAGTCCCCATTTACCGCGGAGATCATCCCCTCTCCCGGTGTCAAGGCACCTCGGTAGAGAGGTGCACGTGGGCCGCTCGTACCATTTTGGCCATCGGGGACCGCTTTAACGAAGGAGGGTTGCGCTTTGAACCTCTATGGGGATACCGTTCGCAAAAGGCTGCTTCTCAATCCGTTCGATTCACATGACATCACTGGTTTCCCAGCATCCATGGCTCTGGCTGGTGGCCACCTATTTGTCCGGTTTTTTAACCCACTGGCTGATCGAACTTTTTTTCCTTCGGCAGCGCCTGTTCGATGCAGAATCAAAACTGCGCCGACGCAATGAAGAACTCGATTCCGAGCGCTTTTCCCATGGGAGGACGACCGCCGAGTCCAAAGCAAGGCTGGAGCAATTAACCGCCGCCCAGCGGGAAATTGCGAACCTGACCCGCGCCCGGGACGAAGCCCTCTTTCAAAGCGCGCAGACCGAAAAAATGCTTTTGGAATCCAAGGCCGGGACAACGGAACTGGAGAGCCGACTGGCCTTTCAGGAACGGGAATTGGAAACCAGAACTGCCGAGCTGGAGGGAATCCGCCGCCAATTGGAACAATCGGCTCGGACCCGGGAGGAAGCACGTCTCTCCACCGAAAAGTCGACCAACGCGCTGGCCCACGTCCGCGCCGATGTGGCGGCCCTCGAAGGCAAGCTGAAGGCCCGGGGAGAAGAAATCCGCCAAATCAACGAAAGCTGGGGAGCGGCAAAAGAAGAGGCGGGCGAACTGCGGGAACGTCTCGCGCAACAGGATGCCCGATTGGAAGCGGCCCAACAGACGCGGCGAACTCTGGAGACGGAACTCCGTGAACGAGAATCGGAGTTGACGGAGCTCCGGGAGAAACAGGGGGACCTCGAGGCAGAGTTGCGAGCCACCTCCGCCTCCCACGCTCAATTGGAGGCAGAATTGGCCCGCTTGACTTCCTTGTCGACGGCGACATCTCCGGACACGAGTTCGGCGACCCTGGACCTGCTCCGGCAGGAGGTGGCCGAGATCACCAACGAACGAAACCGGCTGGCTGCGGAACTGGCCGCCCTTCGGTCCGAATGAGGAGTCATGCCCTTTCCACCGCCATCATCGAATTGGCGTCCACGATTTTGGGTCGGCGGCTTTGACCGATGGCATTTGCCCGTGGTCATTCTGTGTGCGGGTCTTTGGACCCTCCTTGCCTGTCTTCCTCGTCCCACTCCGCCGCCCGTCCAAAAACCGCCGCCGGTGGTTGTCCGACGACTGGCACCCACGGTGGTTCAAGGACCGCTCCCGGGCACCATTTATCGTGGCGCCCAACCGGATTCGGCTGTGGGTACGGCTGAGCCGGGCGTCATCGTTCGCCTCTACGTCGGCCAGCAATTTGTCGGTCAAACTCTGAGCGGTCTCGATGGGCGTTTTCAATTTCACCTCGCCGGTCTCCCGCGCGGCACCAATGTTCTCCGGGTCGTGGCCGTCGGTGCCGGACAGGCCAGTTGGTCTGAACCGGTCCCCATCGTCATCGCGTCGGCCCCGCCTGCGGTGCGTTCCCATAAGAAGACGGGGTTGAAATCGAAGCCCTGAAGCCCCAGCATCGCCCATCCCATGACCCGACCCTCCCCCAAAGACAGCCGGTGGTTCATTGAACATCGCCGACGGCTGACGGCATTGCTGGCACCCGGTTCGCTCGCGGTGGTGAACGCCAATGACATTCCGCCCACCAACGCCGACGGCACGCTGGCACTGGTGCCCAACAGCGATCTCTTTTACCTCACCGGCGTCGCCCAGGAGGAAACGATCCTGGTGTTGTTTCCGGATGCCGATGATGAAAAGCATCGGGAAATCCTTTTTCTGAGGGAAACCAGTGATCTGATTGCCACCTGGGAGGGCCATAAGTGGACGCAGGAGGAGGCTCGCAAAGTTTCCGGCATTGAGAATGTTTTGTGGCTGAGCGAATTTCCTCGGTTGTTCCACCGCCTGATGTGCGAATCGCAGCGGGTGTATCTGAACAGCAATGAGCACAAACGGGCGGAGATTGTGGTTGAAACGCGCGAGGCCCGTTTTGTGGCCGACACCCAACGCCGCTATCCGCTCCATGAGTATCGGCGTCTTGCCCAACTCCTGCACCAGGTGCGCTCCATCAAGTCTCCAGGAGAGGTGGAATGGATTCAGGCGGCGTGCGACCTCACCCGGGCCGGTTTCGAACGGGTTGCGCGCTTCGTCAAACCAGGCGTCAATGAACGGGAAATCGAAGCGGAATTTGCGCATGAATTCATCCGCAACGGCGGACGCTTCGCCTATCTTCCCATTATCGCCTCGGGTGCCAATGCCTGTGTTCTGCATTACATCGACAACGATCAACCCTGCAAGGGAGGCGACTTAGTCCTTCTGGACGTTGCCGCAGCCAAGGCCAATTACAATTCGGACCTGACGAGGACCATTCCGGTCAACGGACGGTTCACCCGCCGCCAGAAGGAAGTCTACAACGCCGTGTTGCGGGTCTTGAAGGCCACTATTGCGGGGCTGACCCCTGGAAAAAAAACCAAGGAGTGGCAGAAAGAAGCGGAACAATTGATCGAAAAGGAGTGCGTCGACCTTGGCCTTCTGACATTGCGCGAAATCAAGCGGCAGGACCCGCAGCGTCCCGCCTTCAAGAAGTTCTTCATGCACGGAGTGGGGCATCCCATCGGACTGGATGTCCACGATGTTGGGTACGCGACGGAGCCGTTCGCGGCAGGCTGGGTGATGACTGTAGAGCCGGCTCTTTACCTGAAAGAAGAGGGCTTGGCGGTCCGTTTGGAAAACGACGTACTGATCACGGATGACGGTCCGCGAGACTTGATGGCGGATATTCCCTTGGAAGCGGATGCCATCGAGGAATTGATGAACCGGCGGTAGGTGGGGACGGAACACCTCCAAAATCGGAGGTGAACCGAGACCGTGGACCGGACAAGCAGACCGAAGGCCCTTCGACGTAGCGCAGCTTCGTCACGATGGTCCGGGCCTTGAGCCCTTGATTGACCATCTCTGGCCAACCCAGTCCTGCGGACGGCCAATGGGCTTCGCCCGTTCGGACGGGGCGTGATTTGCACCCCTCCCGTGCCTGGCAGGAGCCTCGCTACCGAGGTGCCTTTAAATCATGAGAGGTGATGATCCCTGCATTGATTTGGGACTTGCGGGAGCGCGTCCCTCCGGACGTAAGTCCCTCCGAAGGAGGGACATTTGACTCGGTACCGGAAGTTTCCGTCCATTAGCCCGTCACATGACCTCGGGGGATTCGATGCCAAGCAAGCCCAAGCCACTTCCCAAAACCCGGGAGGTCAGCGCACACAGAGTGACACGAGCTGAGCGTACTGGCTCGGCGGCCTTGAGCACCGGACATTGCTCGTAGAATCGCGAAAAGAGGGTGGCCAACTCGTACAGATAGTTGCAGAGGTAATTGGGTCGAAACTCTGCTGCGACACCTTCCAAGGTGGTTCCAAAAAACAGGAGGTGGCGGGCGAGAGCCCACTCGGACGGATCGCTCAAGCTACCTTCTTCCACCGTCGTCGCGGCGTCCCCTGCATCGCGAACCACCTTCCCCGCGCGGGTCGCCTGATACTGAACATAGGGGGCGGTATTGCCGGTCAGCGCCAGCATCTTGTCCCAGGAAAAGACATAGTCACTCTGGCGATTGGGCAGGAGGTCCTGCCACTTCACCGCGCCCAATCCGACTTTCCGGGCAATTTCACAACGGGTCGGTTCATCCAAATCAGGACGCTTTTCAGACACTACCTTCAGTGCACGGGCTTCCGCTTCGTCGAGTAATTCGGCGAGCCGGATATTTTCGCCGGAACGGGTCTTCAGCGGTTTGCCATCTTCACCCAAAATGGAACCAAACCAGACATGGTGCATCCGCACCTTCGCAGCGGCCTCAGGTTTCCACCGGGCAAACGCGGAGAACAACTGTTGGAAATGCAGCTGTTGACGCCCGTCCGTGACGTAGACGATGTCGGTCGGCGACCAGGTTTGGATGCGGTATTGGGCGGTGGCAAGGTCGGTGCTGGCGTAATTGAAACCGCCATCGGCCTTCTGGATGAGAAATGGATTGGGATGCCATTCGCCGTCTCGCTGGGTCAGGAAGGGATCGTCCTTGGGCGGCAGTTTCCCGTCAGAAAAAATGGCCCGGCACCCTGACTTTCACGAGCCACGCCGGACTGCACCAAATCATCCACGGTGGCTTGAAGCCACGGGTTGTAGAAGCTCTCACCCAAGACGTGGTCGAACTCAACCCCCAGACGTCCGTAGATGGTGTCAAACTGACGTTGCGAGAGGGCGATCATCTCCTTCCAGATGAGGAGGTTGACGGGGTCTCCGGCCTGTAGAGCCACCAACTCCGCCCGCGCCCTCTCCCGAACTCCCTCGACATAGGTCGCAGAGCCAGGGTCGGACTGTCCGTTGACCAGCTTGTAGATGCGCTCCATCTCGCCGAGTGGGTCCTGCTTAAGAGCCTCCCGATCGAGGCTCGATTTCCAACCGACCAGCAACATGCCGAACTGGGTACCCCAGTCGCCGATGTGGTTGTCGGTGATGACCTTGTACCCCAACAACCGAAGAACACGGGCCAGACTGGCGCCCAGGATAGTCGAGCGGATGTGGCCGACATGCATCGGCTTGGCGACATTGGGCGACGAATAATCAACCACCACGGTCTTGGGGCTGGTGGTCGCCGCAAAAAACAGGTGTTCGCCCAGGCTGGCCGAGGTCAACAATCGGGCCAGAGCGGGCGGCAACACCCGAAAATTCAGGTAACCGGGACCAGCGATTTCCGGGACGGTACAGATGTCTGAAACATCCAGGTGTGAAACCACCTGGGTCGCCAGTTGGCGGGGGTTGGTTTTGAGCTCACGCGCCAACTGGATCAGGGAATTGCACTGATAGTCGCCAAACTTGGGGTCCGTTGCCGGACGAATCTGGACCGACCGGGTGTCGACTTCCGGGGCAACGGCCAGCAAGGTGGCCCTCAGTCGTTCCTGCAGGAGGTGGTGCAACACGGGAGGAGAAAAGGAAGGAGAACCTGGGAAAACCAAAAGACGATTCCGCACCAAGGCGGACCGAAACACCTAGCGACCCGAGGAGAAATCGCGAATGACCGCCATCATCGCCTCAGCGGTGGGAGCGCTTTCGAGGGCCTTCAAAAAATCGTCTCGGCGGAGAACCTTGGCGATGCCCGCCAGGGTGTGAAGGTGCCGTTGGAACTGGCCCTGTGGAACCAGGAACAGGGTCACGAGATGAACGGGCTGATTGTCCAGAGCATCGAAGTTGACCCCGCGTCGGGAACGGCCAAAAGCGGCAACCACTTCGGTGATCACGTCGGTGGAGGCGTGCGGAATTCCAATTCCGAATCCAATGCCGGTGCTCATGGACTGCTCTCGTTTCTTGACGACAGCAGTGACGGGTTCCCGGTGTTCCGGAAGGATGCGCCCACTATCGACCAGAACGCCGATGAGCTCATCAATGGCTTCCCAGCGGCTGGTGGCCTTTAATTCAGGCACAATCTGCCGGGTGGTGAGTATGTCGCCGAGATTCATGATTCCGAGACGTCAACAAACGATGGCTTGAACATCCCTTCCTGTTCAAGCGGCGAGTGCGAGAAGATGATGGTCATCCTGCGGGGAGGAGCGTTTAGGTCGGACCCGAAGGCGTAAACTCGTCAGCATGGTAGGAGCTTCGGACGAGCGGGCCGCTGGCCACATGCACAAAGCCGAGGGCTTCCGCCTCTTTCTTGAGTTGGGCAAACACCTGCGGCGAGATGAAATCGACCACCGGCAGATGCTTCAGGGTCGGTTGGAGGTATTGCCCCAAGGTGAGGATATCCACCCGGGACGCCCGAAGGTCTTCCATGGCTTCAATCACCTCGGGAATGGTCTCGCCCAGACCCAGCATCAATCCAGATTTGGTGACAAGATCGGGGCCACCTCGGGCCTTGGCCCGGGCAAGAACCGAAAGCGACCGGTCATAGGTCGCCCGATGCCGAACCGACGGGGTCAAGCGGCGGACGGTTTCCAGGTTGTGGTTGAAGATTTCCGGGCGGGCATCCAGCACAAGGTCGAGGGAGGATTCCCGGTCCAAAAAGTCAGGGGTCAACACCTCAATGATGATGCCGGGGTTGCGTTCCCGCACCGACGAGATGGTTTCCTGGAAATGAGCCGCCCCGCCATCTGGAAGGTCATCTCGCGCTACAGCGGTGATGACCACGTGCCTCAATCCCATGCGACGGGTGGCCTCGGCAACGCGTTCGGGCTCATCGGCATCGAGTGCCAGCGGTTTGGCGGTTGAGACGGCACAGAAGCCACACGCCCGGGTGCAACGGTCTCCCGCGATCATGAAGGTGGCCGTGCCCTTGCTCCAGCATTCCCAGTGGTTGGGGCACTGGGCGCTCTCGCAGACCGTATGCAATTTCAGGTCGCTCAGCAGCAGTCGCGTCCGGGTAAAGGCGCTGCTGGTGGGCAGTTTCACCTTGAGCCATTCCGGCAGGCGACGGCGCACGGACAGCGTGGTCGTTGCCGGAGTCGATGGCTGCTGCGAACTGGAAAGGGATGTGTCAGCGGCGATTTGCATTCGAGCGGGCCTAGGGTGCGAGGTGGCGGAGGGTTTGGCAATCCCCGGACGACTGATGACGCAATTGACCGGGAGCATCATCCCCCGCATGCTTTCGACGCATGAGCAATCTTGATTCGGTTTACTCGAAACTCACCATCAAGACCGGTGCCAAGCTGGCGCTGGTGGTTCTCGATGGTTTGGGCGATATCGCCACAGCGGCCCAAGGGAACATGACGCCATTGGAGGCTGCGTACACACCGAATCTGGACGCCCTGGTCCGCAGCGGTTGCGCTCAAGGCCGGATGATCCCGGTGGCCCCGGGCATCACGCCGGGCAGCGGGCCGGGGCACCTGGCGCTGTTTGGATACGACCCGTTGGAGTTCGAGGTGGGACGCGGAGTTATCGAGGCCTTGGGCCTGGGTTTCGAGCTGAAGGCGGGGGATGTGGCCGCCCGGGCCAATTTTTGCACCTTGAATGCCGAAGGGATTGTCACCGACCGTCGGGCAGGGCGAATCGCCACCGAGGTCTGTGAGCGCCTGTGCGGTCTCCTTTCCGACAAGATCAAAAAGATCGGGACCACCCATGTGCAGGTGATTCCTGGGAAAGAACATCGGTTTGTGGTCATCTTCCGGGGCGCAGGGCTCGAAGGCCCGCTAACCGACACGGACCCGAATCGCGAAGGCCTGCCGATTGCCGAGTCCAAGCCGCTGGACGCCAAGAATGCCAAACAGAAGAAGATGGCGAAATTGATCGCCGACTTCTATGCGGTGGCCCTTCCGATCCTCGCCAATGAAACCCCGGCCAATGGCTTTTTGATGCGGGGCATTGCCCACCAACCAGAAATCCCGACGTTCGAGGAGCGCTACCAACTCAAGCCGGCAGCACTCGCCGTCTACCCGATGTACAAGGGTTTGGCTCAGCTCGTCGGCATGAACAAAATCGAAGGTCCGCAAACCATTGCCGAACAGTTCGAGCGCTATATCCGGGAGTACGACAACTACGACTTTTTCTTCATCCACTTCAAATACACCGACAAGGCGGGTGAGGACGGTCATTTCAAGGCCAAGGTGAAGGCCATTGAAGAGTTCGACGCGGCGCTTCCGATTCTGCTGGCCCGGCAGCCGGACGTCCTGGCCATCACCGGCGACCATTCGACACCCTGCGCCATGAAGGGGCATTCGTGGCATCCGCAGCCGGTCCTGCTCCACTCAAATGCCTCAGGCACCGACAAACTCGATCGGTTTACCGAAACGGGTGCCAACCTCGGTTCGCTGGGCATTTTTGAAGCCAAGTACCTGATTCGGCTGATGCAGGCCCACGGAAGGATGTTCGACAAATTCGGGGCCTGAGCGACAACTCACCCAATCCCGATGAAGGCGGTCATCCTGGCGGCGGGCAAGGGAACCCGGATGGGTTCCCTCACCGAGTCGGTTCCCAAGCCGATGTTGCCGGTCTGGGGCAAACCGATCCTGGAACACATCCTCCTCGGCTTGCGAGATGCCGACATTCGCGAAGTATGCCTGATCACCGGCTGGAAGTCCGAAGTCATTGAAAGCTATTTCGGCAACGGAGACCGATGGGGCATGCACATCGGCTATGTCCGACAGGCCACCCAGGACGGGACCGGTAAGGCACCGGAACTGGCAAAAGCCTTTGTCGGTTCCGATGATTTTCTCCTGACCTATGGGGACATCCTCGTTCGACCGGAAACGTATCGGAGAATGCGCGACCGGTGGTCCGGCGGTTCGTTCGGCGGACTTCTCACAGTCACGGTCGGGGAAGACGTCACGAAAGGCGGCCTCAACTTCTTTGATGCCGACTTCCACCTCACCCGGTTGGTGGAAAAGCCGTCCGCCTCCCAGCTCGAGCAATTGCGGCAGGAGGGTTGGCTTAAACCGGGCGAGCCGGTTTGGTACAATGCTGGCATCTACATCTTTAATCCGGGGCTGTTCAACTTCACCGCCCGACTCGAGCGGTCTCCACGTGGCGAATACGAACTGACCGACGCCATCAGTGCGATGGTGGCCGCAGGCCAAACCGTGGCTGGAGTGACCATCGAGGGACGTTGGGTGGATGTGCGGGACCCCCAAGTGCTGGCGGAGCTGGAGAAGGACGGGGTGGCGTCCGTTGGAAAGTAGTTTTGCTCCCGTGGTTCCGATTGCCCCAACGGGGCAACCGGTGACAGCCCAGGATAAAATCCTGGGGAATCGTCCCCGAATCCCGATCAGCCCTGCAAGGGCGAGATTCGATGCCATGCCTCTGACCCATGGCTGTCTCATTTGGCCCCAACGCCCACCCCTTAACTCTCTGTGTTCTCTGAGTATTTTGTGGTTGATCCTCAGGACAGTGACCACGAGTCGAACCACAGAGAGCTCAAAGGGCTCAGAGAGGAACATGATTCCGATGGCGTTTGTTTCTAGCGTGCAATCGGCTCCTCGAAATCAGAGCCTTTCGACATGAACCGTCGCCTGCTGGCTTTCTTGTTTTCGCTTCTGAGCCTGGGTTTTATCCGGGCGGATGATCCGAAAAATCACGACCTGGACGTCAACTACGACGAGGCTCGTATTCTTCCCTTTGAATGGCCGGCGTCCCTCGTCAGTGCCAGTGGGAAATCGGTCACGACGCCGGTTGAATGGTTCCAACAGCGGCGACCGGAGCTGTTATCCCTCTTCGGCAACCTGATCTATGGCACGGTTCCGATGCCGGAATCTCCGATTCAAGTCACCTACAGTGCGGTGAAAACCAATCGGGATTTCCTCGGGGGAAAAGCCATCCGGAAGGACATCCGGATTCAGTTCGAAAACGCCCGCGGAAAGGCGGAAATGCTGGTGCTGGTGTTTGTTGCCAGCGGGGGTTCAAAACCGGTCCCGGCCATGATGCTGCACACCTTTGACAACACTCACGGGGACGCTTTTGACGCCCATCCCGACCGTCCGGGATATCTCCGGAATGGAATTCCACTGGCCGAAATCCTTGGGCACGGACTGGCCTTTGTGGCGGTGTTCCAGGGTGACCTGGTGGGACACAATGAAGTTGAGTTTCGAAAAGGCATTCATCCGTTGTTTTATCATGGGGGACAGAGCTTTCCGAAGGCCTCGGAATGGGGATGTATCTCGGCCGTTGCGTGGGGTGGTTCGCGAGCACTCGATTATCTGGAGAAAGACCCGGATATTGACGCCCATCGGGTCGCACTGGTGGGGCATTCCAAGATGGGGAAGACCACCCTGTGGACGGCGGCTCAGGACGAACGATTTGCCATCGCCATTTCAGCCCAATCCGGTTGTGGAGGTGCGGCTCCGTGGCGTCGGAAATACGGTGAAACACTGGAGAAACTGGTGACCCGCTTCCCGTACTGGCTCTGCCGGAATGCCGGAAAATTCGTCAACAACGAACGGGACCTGCCGGTCGACCAACACATGTTGATCGCCTGCATCGCGCCCCGTCCGGTTTATATCTGCGTGGCGGTGGAGGACCGATGGGCGGACCCACTGGGCGAGTATCAGGCCGCCTATCAGGCGGGGGATGTCTATCGTCTGTTGGGTAAAAAACCGTTGGAATCCGCCACCCCTCCTCCGGTGGGCGAAGCCATCACCCGAACCGACGTCGGCTACCACTGTCGCGAAGGCGGTCATTCCGTGGACCTCTTCGACTGGCAACAATTCCTCGCGTTCACGGACTATCATTTCCATTCCAAATGAAACGTCCCGAACGTCCCCTCGCTCTCACGATAGCCGGTTCCGATTCAGGCGGGGGAGCAGGAATCCAGGCGGACCTGGCCACCTGGGCCGCCTTGGGGGTTCATGGAACCACCGCCATCACCTGCCTGACCGCCCAAAACCCCCGGACCGTCGCCTCGGTTCAATCGGTCAAGCCGGCCTTTTTGCTCCAACAATTGGAGACCGTCCACGCGGAGCTCCCACCGCGCGCCATCAAGACCGGCATGCTCTATTCAGCCCCGCTCATCCGGTGCGTCGCGACCTGGTACGAGGGCCTGGGCACGGACCGTCCGCCCCTGGTTGTCGACCCGGTGATGGTCTCCACCAGCGGATCGTTGTTGCTACAGCCCTCGGCCATCCGGGTGTTGACCGAATCACTCTTTCCGCTGGCGATATTGATCACCCCCAATCTCGACGAAGCAGCACAACTCCTGGGGCATCCGATACAAGAAGTTGATGAATTGCTGCCGGCCGCCCTCGAATTGTATTTTCGATGGGGTCGCCCCGTTTTACTGAAAGGGGGTCATCTGAAAGGAGCACGGCGGGCCACCGATGTGTTTTTTGATGGCGAAAACGAAATCGAGTTGTCTTCCCCGTGGGTGAAAGGCGTGGCCACTCATGGAACCGGGTGTACCTACTCGGCGGCGATTGCCGGATATCTGGCGCTGGGACTGGAGCTGCCAGTTGCGGTGGAGATGGCTAAGCAGCATATTTCCAACGCCATTGCACAAAGCGTTCGCATTGGCGAACACACCACGCTCAACCCATTCTGGACCGACTGAATGTTTCGTCGCCGCGCCTTCTGGATACCGTTGGTTTTTTTGTTCCTGCATCGTGTCGACGGGGCGGTGCCTGACGCTTTTCAAGCGGAAGTCCAGCCACGCATCAACGAGTACTGCCTGTCCTGCCACGGAGAAAAGAAGGCGAAGGCCGGGGTCAATTTTGCGTCCTTCACCAATGCGGCCTCTCTGTTTCGAAATCCGCAGATGTGGGAGTCGGCCATCCGCCAATTGGAAGACCTCCAAATGCCACCGGCCGACAAGCCACAACCGACCGTGGAACAGCGGATTGTCCTCATCGAATTTCTCAAGCACCTGCTCGATAATCCGGACCCGTCGTGGGTTCCCCATGACCCTGGAAATTCCGTGGTCCATCGGCTGAATCGGACGGAATACAACAACACCCTCCAGGATCTGCTGGGGGTTACCCGTCACCTGGCGGACCAATTTCCTGCCGACGGTGGAGGTGGAGGCGGTTTCGACAACAATGCCGATACTCTCTTCGTCCCGCCAATCCTGATGGAACGGTATTTGACGGCCGCCGAACAGGCGATTGCGGAAGCGGACCCCGCCAAACTCCATCGCACTCCGTCCGCCTGGTACCGAACCGAACGCGGGCAGGCGCTTAAAGACCTCGAGGACTTGGCGACCCGGGCCTATCGCAGACCGGTCGAATCGGCGGAGATGGATTCCCTGACACGGCTGTTCGATGCCGCCCGTGACCGCGGTGCCTCGGTCGATCTTGCCTTCAAAGGTGCGGTCAAGGCCATCCTGGTATCGCCTTCGTTCCTGTTTCGGGTCGAGCACGTGGAATCGGGTCGGGCTGCGTGGAAGCTCACGGACTTCGAACTGGCGAGCCGGATCAGTTACTTTCTGTGGTCCTCCATGCCGGATGACGAACTGTTCGGTCTGGCTGCGAAAGGCCAGCTCGGCGAGGCCTCCGTTCTGGACGGCCAAGTTCGTCGCATGCTCCGGGACCCAAGAGCCCGGGCGTTGGCAGAGAATTTCACCGGCCAATGGTTGGGCACCCGCAAGCTGGCCACGGTGGCCAGCCCGGACCGCGGGCGTTTTCCCCAGTACACCGATGCCGTGCGCGACGCGATGATGGCGGAACCGGTCGAGTTTTTCGCCTCCCTGCTGGCCGACAATTCCAGCCTCCTGCGGCTCATCGATGCCGACTACACCTTCGTCAACCGGGAGTTGGCTCAGTTTTACGGTTTGCCCCCGGTCGAATCGGACCACTTCACCCGGGTTTCACTCCCGGACCGGCGTCGGGGTGGGATTGTCACCATGGCCGCTGTCCTGACCCAGACCAGCTACCCGCTCCGCACCAGCCCGGTCCTGCGCGGCAAATGGATTCTGGAGGAAGTCCTGGGAACTCCCCCTCCCCCTCCTCCGCCGCTGGTGGCCACGCTTCCACCCGATGATCACGTCAAGGAGGGGCTGACCTTCCGTCAACGACTGGAAAAGCATCGAAAAGACCCCAATTGCAGCGGCTGCCATTCCCGGATGGACCCATTGGGATTCGCCCTCGAAAATTTCGACCCCGTCGGACGCTGGCGGGAAAAAGTGAGCGATCAACCGGTGGACGCCAGCGGGCGATTGATCAATGGCGACGAGGTCAATGGACCTTTGGACCTCAAGAACGCCTTGCTGGCCCGCAAAAACCTTTTTCTGCGTCAGGTCACCGGAAAGATGATGGCCTATGCCTTGGGACGAGGGCTCGAGTATTACGACCTGCCTGCGGTGAAAAAGATCACCAACCAATTGACCACGAACGAGTTCAAAGCGGTCACGCTGGTGAGTTCCATCGTCCAAAGCTATCCGTTTCAATATCGGCGTGGGGACAAACCGATCGAGCTGGCCGGGTCGGGACGATGACCGCCTTCCTGCTCGCCTAACGGCTTAATCGGTGTTTAACTGTCAGCATGAGTGACGGGTTGGACACGCACCAAAAAGCACTTCAGATCAATCTGGACGCCGGAAAATACGGCGTCTTTGCGGAGATTGGAGCCGGCCAGGAGGTGGCCCGCTGGTTCTTCAGGGTCGGAGGCGCGAGCGGCACCATCGCCAAGACCATCTCCGCCTATGACATGACAGTCAGTGACGCCATCTACGGGGCGTCCGAACGCTACGTCAGTCGGCATCGGCTGCAGGCCATGCTCGACCACGAATACTGCCTGCTCCACGAGCGCCTTTCCGCCCAGCGGGGCAAGGAAACCCGGTTTTTCGTGTTTGCAGATACCGTCACTGCCCGGAGCTACAAACGTCGGGATGAAACCCACGGCTGGATGGGCATCCGTTTTCAGACGGAACCGGGGGTGGAACCGAGCGATATCATCATGCACGTCCGCATGTGGGACCGCGAAAATGTCCAACAACAGGAGGCACTGGGCATTCTGGGGGTCAACCTCATCCACGCAGCCCTCTATTTCCACTGGCACGCCGAGGCGGTCCTGAATGCCCTTCTCGACAATCTCTCCATCGACCGCATCGAGGTCGACATGATCCAGTTCCGCGGACCCGGCTTTGCCAAGGTGGACAACCGCTTGCTGGCACTGGAACTGGTCGAACGCGGATTGACCAATGCCACGATGTTCATGCCCAACGGTGAACTGGTCCAACCTGCCGAGCACCTCTACAAGAAATGCATCTTGATCGAACGCGGTTCGTTCCGTCCGGTCACCCGCGTTTCCGTCGATATGATCCGGTATGCCCAGGCCCAGTTCGCCCAGGAACCGAATGTCCTTGGCAAGGAGATGGTGGTCATTCTCGAAATGACCTTGAAGAACCTCAACGTCGAGGGCGGGAAAATTGATCACCGCGACTTTTTGGACCGGGTGGATTTGCTGGGAACGCTCGGGCATCCGGTCTTGATTTCAAACTACGGAGAATTCTACCGACTGGCCTCCTACCTCTTCCGGTACACCCGAATGCCGATTGCCCTGGTGATGGGTGTGCCGACCCTGCGCGAGTTGTTTGAAGAGAAGTATTACACCGAACTCGACGGCGGCATTCTGGAATCGTTTGGTCGCATGTTTAAGAATGACCTCAAGCTCTACGTGTATCCGCTGAAGGCGCAGGACACCGGCATCGTGATCACGGCGGGCAATCTGCGGGTGGCCCCTCATTTGCAGCATTTGTACGATTACCTCTTCGAAAACCATCTATTGCAGCCGATGCGCGACGTGAATGCGGCCAATCTGGGAATCTTCAGTCGGGACGTGGCCCGAGAGATCGCCAATGGAACGCCGGGATGGGAAAACAAGGTTCCCGAGCAGGTGGCTACGATGATCAAGGAACGCCGACTGTTGGGGTATAAGGGGGAGCCGGCGGGGGTGGGCTGAATAGGGTCGGGGTTACCTCTAAGCTGCCCGACAGTCTGGCTGGCTGTTTCGGCCAGACGCCCGAAGCGCAGGGTCGTCGAAGGGGAAGCGGCATGCTGCCGCTTTGGATTCGCCGCCCCAAATCAGACGCGGTCCGGACCGCCATGCGGACGAGACGTCCGCGTTCCCAGTCCTGCGGACGGCCAATTGGCTTCGCCTCTGCGAGACGGGCGTGGTTTGGACCGCCACGGCTCGGCGGGAGCCTCGCCCTACCGAGGTGACTGATATTCAGCAAGTTACAGTGAGGAGCCACACAACCTTGGTAGGGCGAACCTCCTGGTGAGCCTCGGCGGTTCGGATCGCCCAAGGCTCGGGAGGCAGCACCCCCAATATCCGGATGCTCATCAAGACCATGAACCGGGGGGCGTGGACCCGCAGTCGTGCGACGTAGCGCAGGTTTCCAAACCTGCCGTTTCGCAGGTTTTCATACCTGCCGGTCGTCGGTCCGTTGCGGCTGCACGACTCCGTTCCCTTCCTTGTCGGCAAAGCCAATAGGCCGTCCGCAGGACCTTGGGACGGGGTATAGCGCAGCCGACAAGAATGTCGGCGAAACGGCA
>CAITXU010000105.1 GCA_903896505.1 uncultured Verrucomicrobiota bacterium
CGGCGTTCGGCCAGTCGTTCAACGATTTTTACTTCGGTGCGCTGCCGTGGGAGAATCCAGCGGTCTACATGACCAACGCGCCGTACTACCAGGCCGACCGGATTCGTACGCCGCTGATCATCTTTCACGGTGACGCAGACCGGTTGGTGCCGATTCATCATGGTTGGATGCAATTTCGCGCCCTTCAGCAACGCACCAAGACGCCGGTGCGGTTTATCACTTTCCCGGGCGAAGATCATGCTCTCAAGAATATCGCCCACATGAAGCGCAAGGTGGATGAGGAAATCGCCTGGTTCGATCGATACCTTTACACAACGGCGAAGGAGCCCGAACCGTGGCTCAAGGAAGGATCACCGCTGGCGGCACTTGTTGGGCGAGCGAAGGCGAAGAAGAACAGCGACCGCCTCGGCGTCGTGGTCAAGGACAATCTTATCCCGGAAGTGGTTGAATTTAAGGGCATCAAGGTTGGCCGCTTTGAAGTTACGCGGGCGCAGTATGCGCAGTTTAGGACTGGTTATACCGTTTCCGCCGCTCGAGAAAACTTTCCAGCCAGCGGCATCACGTTCGAAGAGGCTACCAATTACTGCAGTTGGCTGAGCCACTTGACGGGAGACCGGTGGCGGTTGCCGAATGCGACGGAGGCCGAGAAGCTCTACGAGACTGGCGAGAACGAGGAAAATACTCTAGACCATTGGGCTGGCTATGCCCCGAACCCTGAAGACGCCGCGAAACTACGGGCGGGTGCCATGGCCGCCAGCAGTGGCTCATTGCTGGAAACGGTAGGCAAGTTTGCAGGAACAGGGGAAGACCCGGTTTTCGATCTAGGCGGCAACGTGGCGGAATGGACCATCGACAAAGACGGTGGAGCCGTCCTGAGCGGCGGTAGCGCGGATCAGCCGAAGGAGGGACGGGCCCGTTTGCCGCAGACCGATCCGAGCTACACTGGGTTTCGTGTTGTGAAGGAGTAAGCCCAGCGCTTCGAGCCGACGGGTCTCGATCCAAAGGCGCGATGTTTCTCGGTTCCGCCCCAAGGGCGTCACAGCCAGTAGTTTCATGGAGGACTCCCCAGATGTCCGTGACGGACATCCGTATCTCCTCATCTCAACACGGCCGCGATTTGCTCCAATAAAACGCAACGCCGATCCGATGTCACCAGTTTCGACTCACCTTGACTTCGCTGCGGCGTCCAGCTTGTCGAGGAGGGCCAGCCCGCGCTTCGGATTACCCCGGGACGCCATCGCGCGAAAGCGTGCCTCGGCGTCGTGCTGACCCAGTGCCACGTTGGCCCATTCCTCGACCAATTTGTTGAGGCTGATCCCCTGCTGCTCGGCCAACCTCCGAAGGCGCTCATGCTTCGCGTCAGGAATTCGAATCGTCATCGTGCCCATACTGTTTCCTCCATCGTCCCAAGAACGTTGCCGGGGACTCGACCCGCAATGCATCGAACCGCAGTTCTCCTCGGACGAAGTCCCGTTCGTTGTTTGTCACAATTGTATCGGCCATACCGGCCACTGCCAGTTCCACGACATGGTTGTCGCCTTCATCGGACAGGTTTGGTCGCCAAAGGAACGACACGGATATTCACCGCATCGGCCCGCCTGGCGAGCCAATGCAGATGTTGACCACCGCTCAGCGATCCCTCCACCGACGAAGTCGCTCATGGCATTCGTGGCCTGGGAGAAAGGCACCCGCTTCCATCGTCCGAGTCAACCGTTCCGCCGCATCCTTTGGCGACACGAGGCCCTGTGTGATCATCTCATCCAAGACCCAAAGCAGACCGCGGATTTCAATGCCTCGGTGCTGGGCCTCTCTTCGGACGCGCGCGTCCCCGCTCAAAAGGACGGCGCTGAGTTCTTCCGCCAGTGCGATTGCCGACGCATCGGCAAGACTCAACTTCAATGCCGATGCCGATCTTCCCACCGCCTCCAGCCGCGACGCGGTTAAGGAATGAACGATCAAACTTCCTGCGTGAATCATCGTCGAAAGCACTCGGGTTTGCTCGGGGTGTCGAACCTCGTGAACGACAAGATCGGTCGAGTGCGTCTCAATTCCAAGCCGAAACCAAAGACCAAGAAGATCGGCCTCCAGCAAATCGATCAAAACGTTGGCATCCTGGACGGCGACCCTCATGGAATGGACTAACCAATGATCTCACGCATTTCTTTTCGGAGCGCATGGAGGTCGATTCCAAGGAATTCAGCACCGCTTGAAGCGCTGATCATTTCCTCTGCTACCGCCCGAAGAACCAGCAATCGGAACCGTCCGCAGCCCTCGGGTTGTGAATAAGAGGAGTCTCCCGGCTCGCCATTGCTTCGCCAGTGGTGCTGATTCGCAAACAGGCAGAACTTCTCGAACACGGTTGAGGTAATCAGGCCCAACTGCTCTGCGCGCCTCATGATGGCCATGATGGAAGCGCCAAAGGTTTGTTTCAGGCCTACGAGTTCGCCGATCCCCAGGTGGTTTCGGTGCACTCCGAACGCATCGCGAAAGGCTTGCTCCGGGAGGAGAAACGCGCCCGCAAACCGCATGCAGAGCTTTTCCTCTTCAGCTTCAGAGATTCCGTCGGCAATCGGCAAGACGATGTGCGCCAATTCGTGAATTTCAGTCATTCGCTTGCGCGGGAGGTTTCCATTCAACCAACTCGCAAGCACGACGACGGGACCTGCCTCGGTCTCAGCTTTCAGCCCATCGAATTGACGGTCCTCGGTCAGGAGTTCGAAGACCTTGATCCCATGGTCTTCCAATAATTGCTGAACATTGGGCAATGGGTCGGCACCCAGCTTCCACTTGTCCCGTAATTGAGTCGCCAGCTTTTCAGCATCGCCCGCGGTCCTGACGGCGGACTTGCCAAAAGGCGCATGGAAAGTGCGCACGTCTCCGACAAGTTCTTCAATTTCCCGGTAGCGCTCGAAGTAGTTCCGTGCTTGCTCCAGAAATGCCCGTTCGTCCGTAGCCCCAAGCCTAGACTTTTTTCGGAATCGAACGTCGGTCAAGGCGAGTCGGAATGGCCGAAAGAAAAAGTCTGGGCTCTGGCCAAGCGCATCGGCCAGTGCAATCAGAACAGTACTCGATGGAGACATCCGGCCATGCTCATATTTTGAGAGGGCAGCGTAACTCACCGCATCGCCGGTCTTGACCGCCAATTCCCGCAGGGAAAGGCCCCGCATCTGGCGGGCCTGATGCAGGCGTCCTGGAAAAGGGTTGTCGGCGGTGAGTGGCATACGGTTAACAAAATAGCCATTCTCAGGTCGATTTGTCAACCAACCGGACGTGTGGCTGGGAACCACACCACCCCTCCCTGAGCGACCAACCGACCAAGAACAGCCCCAATCGACGAGCAGGGTTCATCTGTCCTTCGGGCGGGGACAGAGTTGGTCTTGAATTGGCCACGGACCTCGTCTTCGTGGGCCTGGGTCAAGTGGTGCCACCTGCGGTTTCGAACGAGGTCGACAAAGACTCGAACCGGATCACGCGCGGGGGTGGTCCTTGCCCGAACCGTAGCCGCGAGGAAATTCAGTTTGTCCGATTCGCAAGGACGGACCCATTCGCGGCAAACCGCCTGCTGAAATAGGGATTCAAGTCGGTCTCGGTCCGAAAGGTCGGCGGGTACGATATTTTTCAGGGACGGTGCTGGCAGTGGTGTGGTTTTTGGCTGGGGTGCGTTTCGATTCCCCGTTCCGAAAACACCAGGTTTCTGGTTTTTAGATTCTGAAAGAGTTTTCGGGTCTTTCTTTGGGGGTGCAACCGGGGTGCATTTTTCAGGAGGAGGGGGTGCAATCCCAGGTTGGGCCTTGGGTGCCTTTGCAGCCGCTTGGCGCGAAAGGATTTCGGACGGATTCCAGTCCAAGTCGATGCTGAACCAGGCCCCGTGGCGATTGAGTTTCCATTGCTTGGAGCCGGTGTCTTTGCCAATCCACCCCATCCGCTGAAGCTCCGCCTGTGCGTACCGAACCGACCGTAGACTCAATTCCAAAACATCAGCTAGCCAACTGGCTTTGACCGTCCCGACACCTCGGACCTCCCCACCCTGCCTTTCAATGGTTATTCCCCGGCCAATGTAGCCCAGCATGACCTTGCCAATTCCGGCTTTGGGTTGCTGGGCCAAATACCGGAGAATCGGACGGGGAATGGGTATCGGGCGCTTGGGACTTCGTCCGCCCGAGATCATCTGAATCGTTTCCCCCGCTTCCGGCATCGAATGATTAAC
>CAITXU010000106.1 GCA_903896505.1 uncultured Verrucomicrobiota bacterium
GCTGGATTCACCCCGATGACGGCATCGCCGCATCCAAAGAGCAATCCCTCGACCGTGCTCATCAGGATTCCCAGTAAATCGTCCGTCGGATGATTGGGTTGTACGCGGATCGCCAGCACTCCTTCCTGACCAATGGTATTTCGGCAACGGGTAATTCTGCGAAATCGACTGGAGGCCAGAATCAGGTCCTTGTTGGACATGAGCTTGGTGACGGCTGCCGCCATTTCGGGGGTTAACGCCTGCCCCCACGCCAAAAGATCGTCGGCGCTTGAGCTGTGGTCCAACAGACGCTCCCGAAGCTCCCCAACGGTCCACGATTTGAGCGCCTGAAAGCCAACAACGTCGTGGGTGGACAGGAGGAGCCGTGAAACATTGTCGATTTCCGGGTCAATCAGGGGATGGTCGAGGATTTCCGCCAGGGTCACGTCCGAAAGAGCCCACTTCGCCGCAATCCGCTCGGATTCCGAGCGAGCGGCGAGGCCAGCCAACTGGTCACCCGATTTCTCCTCATTTGCCCGTGCAAAAAGTTCCCGAAGGTCGGCAAATTGAAAGTGATGGCCCCGAAGGGTCGCCGAATATCCCATCCAGAAAGTGAAACCCAGTCGTGCCTGAGCTCCAACGGAAAACGGAACCTGGGTGGCCCGATTTGAAGAAAACGTTCCTGCTCAGAAACCCGAAGGGCTTCTCGAAGTTTACATTACCCCGGCAAGAAAGGTTGAGAGCAACTCAACGGTGTCCTGCTTCGGACGGTTTTGGGTGTCTTTTCCCCGAAGGAGCCAGGGTTTCCTTCGATGGCGGGTGTGGCGGACCCAGAAGCGATCCCAGGAATCGACGCAACTCTCCCAGACGCCCTCGGGCATCCCGCTTTGCCAGTCGGGGAAATTGACCGCCAACAGTGATCAATTCGCCGTTGCGCTTCATTTTGACTTTGCCGCCGTTTACTTCGATCGACGTCACCTGACATTCCGCCGCGAGCAGGCGTATTTGGTGCACTTCGAGCAACAGTTCAACGGCGGATGGCAATACTCCGAAGCGGTCTCGAATCTCCTTTCGGACGGCATCCAGATCGGCTTTGTTTCCAACTTGGGCGAGTTTGCGATGAATTTCCAGCCGTTGAGGCGGTTCCGGGACGTAGTTCATCGGCAGGTAAGCCGGTTCGCGGCCGATTTCGCCGTCGAGTTCCCTCTTCCGGCCCATGGAGCCTCCTTCCGAACTCTCAACAACCACGACATCATCATCCCGCGGAACGGTCACCTGGAATTGAGGCCGCAACCGATGCGGATTTTCGGTTGCTTCGTGCTGAATTTCCTCGCCTGGGTTGGACGCCAGGAAGTCGAGGGAAATTCGGCTCTCGATTCTTCGCGTAACTTTCTCTCCCTTTAGAGCCTGGACGCTTTGCTTTAGCAACTGACAGTAAAGATCGAATCCGACCGCTGTGATATGGCCGCTTTGTTGGGCTCCCAATAGATTGCCCGCCCCCCGTATTTCCAGATCCCTCATGGCGATTTTGAAGCCGCTACCAAGGGCTGAGTACTGTTTGATGGCACTCATTCGTTTGCGAGCCTCCGTCAGCAATCGCGCGTGGCGCGGGAGCAGGAGGTAGCAGTAAGCCTGGTGCTTATAGCGCCCCACCCGCCCCCGGAGTTGATAGAGTTCGCTTAGTCCGAATCGGTCCGCTCGATCGATCAGCATGGTGTTCGCGTTCGGAATATCCAGACCACTTTCGATGATGGTTGTGCTCACGAGGACGTCGGCCTCTCCGTTCACAAACTGGGTCATGACCCGTTCCAACTCGTCGCTTTCCATCTGGCCGTGACCGAAGACGATACGGGCGTCGGGGATCAGGGCTCGAAGGCGCAGGGTGGTGGCTTCGATGGTCGCCACCCGGTTATGTAGAAAATAGGTCTGACCACCCCGGTTCATCTCCCTGAGAATCGCATCGCGAATCACCCGTTCGTCGTGGTTGACCACCAGGGTTTCCACGGGGAGCCGATCCTGGGGGGGAGTTTCCAGAGTGCTTAGGTCCCGGGCTCCGGTCAGGGCCATGTAGAGGGTTCTGGGAATCGGTGTCGCACTTAATGTCAATACATCCACGGTCGCCCGCAAGAGTTTGAACTGTTCCTTGTGTTTGACGCCGAACCGTTGCTCCTCGTCGACGATGACCAGTCCCAGGTCCTTGAACTGAACGTCTGGTTGGACGAGGCGATGCGTACCGATGATGATGTCGACGGTGCCATTTTCCGCTGCCTCCAGTGCGGCCCGCTGTTGTCGGGTAGTCCGGTATCGGGAAAGCAATTCGATTCGCACCGGATACTCCGCCATTCGCTCCCTGAATTGGTTGTAGTGTTGCTGGGCCAACACGGTTGTCGGAACGAGCAGAGCGACCTGGCGTCCGCCCATCACGGCCTTGAAGGCCGCACGGATCGCCACCTCGGTTTTGCCAAATCCCACGTCGCCACAGAGGAGGCGGTCCATGGGCTTGGGCTGTTCCATATCCCGTTTTACTTCGGAAATGGCGCGCACTTGATCCACGGTTTCTTCGAACTCAAAAGAAGCCTCGAATTCCCGCTGCCAATTGTTGTCCGGAGAAAAGGCATGACCGGTCCGTGCCGCCCGCATCGCCTGCACCCGTAACAGGTCTCCAGCGAGGTCCCGGACGGCCCGTTCGGCCTGTTCGCGCGACTTATTCCATCGTGTTCCCCCGAGAGTGTTGAGCGTCGGACGGGCCTTTCCTGCTCCGACATATTTGCTCACCAAGTGAGCCTCGGTCACCGGGACGTAGAGGCGCGGGGAATCCACCTCCCTGTCCGACGGGGCGAACTCGATGACCAGACATTCCTGTCCGGTGTTTCCCGCAGAGGTTCCGGGCTTTGACTTCGGAGGGGGAAGGATTTTGAGCCCCCGGAAAATTCCAATCCCATGTTCGAGATGGACTACATAGTCCCCATCCTCGAATTCAGTGAAATCCACCTCAAAGGCGGATCGAATGGCCTGAGCGTGCGGCGATTTGAGGCGGCGGGGCCGGACCACCTTATAGCGCCCAAAAACTTCGGCATCGGTGACTACAACCTGGCCGGTTTGCTCGTGAAGAAAGCCACGGGACAGCGCCCCGGTATGGGTTTCTGGCGGCGGTTGACCCGGGGTGTCAGCGGACCCGGCGAGACCATATTCCTGCCAGAGTTCGCCGAATCGCTGTTTTTCGCCGTCGGTGTTGCAAAACACGTCGACCCGGTAGCCTTGTCGGAGCCACCGGTGCATTTGGGAGAAGAATTCACGTCGCTGTGCCTCAGCCACGGCAGGGTCGGGGAGTGTGGCACCGATGGGGCGATAGGCATCCAGAGACTCAAAGACCAGGCCCGCAGGTTCCGACACCAACGAATTGGAAATGAGAGAGGCCTGCTTCGAGTCTACATCTCCATCTGGCACCGTACCGGTATCGTGGAGCGGCGAATCCCCGGTGGCTTCGCGAATGCCGAAGTCTTCCATCTCGACCAGCGCCATACCCCGATTCCGAGCCGACTCCAGGACATCCCCCCAGGGCCTAAAGAGTGGGCTACCCGGTTCCATCTGTTGTTGGTAGCGCAATGCCTGGCCTTCCAGCGCGTCCGGATGGGAAAGGAGTAGGACACTTCCGGTCGGCAGATGCTCCAAGAGGCTTGCGCCTGCGGGGGGCTCTCCATGAGGCGTGGTTCCCGATTCGTTGGAAATGGACTGAGACTCCCGGGCGCGTTTGAGCTCCGATTTCAACCAACTCAATTCACCCGCAGGTGGCAGTGTCACTTCGGAAATTGAGTCTCGAGAGATTTGCGTTTGCGGGTCGAATTCCCGCAATGATTCGAGTTCGTCTCCGAAAAACTCCAGGCGAACCGGCCACGGTGAGTTCATTGGCCAGACGTCAACAATTCCCCCTCGAAGCGCCACCTCCCCTTTGCTGGAGACTTGAACCTCCGGTTCATAATCCTGCGCTTCCAGCCACTCAATCAGGTCGAGTGGATTTAACGTCTCTCCCTGACACAGGCGACGAATCCGTCGCTTCAAGTCGTCGGCGGTCAGGGTCGGTTGCAGCAGGGCGGCAACCGAAGCCACGATCACCAAAGGGGCGTCGGTTGGCGTTTGAAGCGCCACCAAGGTTTCGAGGCGTTCGCTGATAATGTCCGCGTGGGGCAGCTTTTTTTCGTGGGGTAAAATATCCCAGGCGGGATAAAAGCGCGCGGTTTGTCCCTGAGCCGCCAGCCAGGTGTTGAGGTCATTGTGATGGGCCTCCTGTTGCTTGAGGGTTTCGGCCACCAGGACCACTGCGGGTGGCCTGGCCTCCAGGGCAACAAGAGCAGCCAGAAATGGGTGGGCAGATCCGGTGATGCGGGCTTCCAGATGCGACTGACCCGAGGAGCAGGCGTCAAGCAGAGCCCTGCCAGAGACACTGGCGGCGACGGAGGTAAACCACCTGGCCCTTGATGGAGCGGTTTTTCGCAAGCAGGCGGCAAATTGGGACTGTGTGGTCGCTCGTCAAGGGCCGGAATACGGGGCGGTCACTTCTGGTCGTCTGGGTCGGGCTCCGATTCCAGCATGACCACGACCGTTCGGACCATCCATCCGACACCGGACAAGGCCACAATGGCAGCTCCAAGGCCGATCAAAACGTCTGTTCGGCGCTCCTCGGCGACAAAGCGCAGGGGATAAAGGAAAGTGAGGACGCCCAAGGCCAGCAAGCCGACCACGGCCTGCTTGAGGCGACGCTCGCTCCGGATTGGGTCCGCCTCTCGCAGAGCCAGGCGGAAGACCAGCCTCCAATAGGCCCAAGCCAGCAGGGCTCCGACCACGAAAGCCACAGGGGCGTAAGGAGTCCACCTGAACTCAAATCCATGATCGGTGGGCTCCAATACCGCCAGGGAAGCCATCAAAGTACCGATGCCGAGTGCGGAAGAGCCAACGATCACGGCCTTGAACCCGGAATCATTGTCAAGCGTCTGACTCGGCCCTTTATTTTTCACGCACCACTTTAGCGGCCATTTGCTTCACAACCCAATTGAAAATGTTTTTTGGGTTGACCTTTTTCGCCCGGACAGAGGGGATCAGTCACCTATCAAGCCATGAATCGTCGTCATTTCTTCGCAGCCGCAGTGGTAGCGCTCCTGTCCTCCGTTGCTTTTGGGCAATCGGACGGGCGTAAACCGAACGTCCTGGTCAATTCCTATTCATCTGCTCATCCCGGACCCCGGTCCGCCCAGCCCAAAACTCCCATGGTCTATGAGCTTCGTATTTATTCCATCGCCCCTGGTAAGACCGAGGACTTGTTGAACCGGTTCCGGAATCATACCCTGTCACTATTCAAGAAGCACGGCATCGAAAGTGTCGGCTATTGGTTGCCGCTGGATAAGGCCGATACGCGGCTCCATTTCCTCTTGCGCTATCCGAGTCGTGAAGCTCGTGAATCCTGCTGGAAGGCATTTATGGCAGATCCAGAGTGGCAGGCCGCAGCCAAGGCCAGCGAAGCCAACGGGCCCCTCCTGTCGAAAAGCCCCGAAAACTTTTTCCTTCAGACCACCGACTATTCACCGGCCATCCGCAAGGGGGATGTCTCCAAAGGCGGCGTGTTTGAACTCCGAACCTACACCACCCCTTCAGGACTTCTCCCGAATCTTGATGCCCGTTTTCGTGACCACACCGTGGCCCTTTTCAAGAAGCATGGGATGAACAACTACGGCTACTGGCATCGGCAAAGCGACCAACCCGGTGCAGATGTGACGCTGCAATATCTGCTCACCCACAAATCCAAGGAAGCGGCCGCCGCTTCGTTTGGCGAATTCGGGAAGGACCCGGAATGGGTGGCTGCCAAGGCCGCCAGTGAAAAGGCGGCAGGAGGCTCTTTGACCGTGAAAGACGGTGTCAAATCGACCTATCTGGTTCCCACCGACTTTTCCCCGACCAAATAGTCGGTTGAAAACGGCTTGGCTTGACCCCGCTTCACCGCGAGGCTTCCCGTCTGCATGGGTCCTGAAGCGATAGTGGTCATTCCGACGTACAACGAGCGGGACAATCTTGCCCCGCTCGTCAAACGGTTGATGGCCCAGACCGTCGTCGTCCATATTCTGGTGGTGGATGACAACTCTCCGGATGGCACCGGTTTGGTGGCTGATGAGATCGCTGCCCAAAATCCACTGGTGCACGTTCTTCACCGTTCAGAAAAGAACGGACTCGGCAGGGCCTATCTCGCCGGCTTTGCCTGGGCGCTGGCTCATGGGTTTGAGTACATCCTGGAAATGGATGCCGATTTCTCGCACAACCCGGCGGATGTTCCGAAATTCCTGGATGCCGCCCGAACGGAGGAGGCTGATCTGGTTCTCGGTTCTCGGTACCGCGATGGTATCCGCGTCATCAATTGGCCACTCAAACGACTACTCCTCAGCATCGGAGCGGCTCAGTATGTCAAATTCATCACCGGAATGCCTGTTACGGACCCAACTGGCGGTTTCAAATGTTTCCGCCGTCGGGCACTGGAAGCCATCGAATTGGAAACGGTCCAGAGTAATGGCTATAGTTTCCAGATTGAACTGACTCATCGGGTTTGGCGCCGCGGAATGAAAATCAGTGAGGTGCCGATTATTTTCACCGACCGGTTTGCCGGAACTTCCAAGATGTCCAAGTCCATCGTCCGGGAGGCCCTGTGGATGGTTTGGAAACTTTGGTGGCAGCACGGCTTGCGGCGGTTTCCAGTGCACCCCGAGTCACCCGTTTAGGTACAATGGCGTCACACTCCCTCGGCCTCAACCCAATTTCCTCACTATGGTCAACATTGGCATTATCGGCACCGGCTTCATGGCGGTGCAGCACCTCAAGGCTTACGCCCAGGTCCCGGCTGCACGCGTGGTGGCGCTGTGCAATCCCAGCGGACGGAATTTGGACGGCAATTTTGCCGATGTCGCCGGTAACGTCGGCGATTCGGCTCTCCTGAAGCTCGACATGAGCACGGTTCGGGCCTATCGCGACCCGGCGGCGCTATTTGCCGATGCCGGAGTCGATCTCATCGATATTTGCACTCCGACCAAAACTCATTTGGAACTGTGCCTGGGCGCCCTCGGTGCCGGGAAGCATGTCCTGGTCGAGAAACCGTTGGCTCGAACCAGCGCAGAGGCCCGCCGTATCGCCCTTGCGGCAGAAGAGGCACAATCCCAGGGCCGTTTCCTGATGCCGGCTCTCTGCATCCGTTTCTGGCCGGCCTATCAATGGCTCAAGCAGGCCATCGTTGAACGGACCTATGGTTCCGTTCTGGATGCCCGATTTCGTCGGGTGGCCCAGGCTCCCGGATGGGGCCACGGCCATTTTCTCAAGGGAAGCGATTCCGGTGGAGCGCTCTATGACCTGCACATCCACGATGTCGACTTCGCCTATTATTGCTTCGGTCGCCCGCAACGCGTCACCGCGGGAGGTTACCCCAAAGTCAGCGGAGCCATCGACCATGTTGTTTCGCTGTTTCATTACACCGGAGGGCCGGTCGTCTCTCTCGAAGGCAGTTGGGGGATGACGGAGGGGTTTGGATTTAATATGGCGTTCACCGTCAACTTTGAGCGGGCCACCGTTGACTTTGATTCCGGACGTGGTTCTGACGCACTGAAGCTCTACCTTGCCGGAAGGCTTCCTGAAACCGTGGTTCCACCTGGCACCGACGGATACGTCGGCGAAATCGAATATTTCCTTGAAGCGATACAGCAGGGGCGGCCCCCACAGCTCGTGACTGCGGCGGACGCGGTGGCGGCCCTGGAGTTGTGTGAGGCCGAGGAACGGAGCATCGCCGTTGGCCAGACCGTAGAGTTTGCCCCTACACATTCATGAGCCAACTGCTGAGCCGTAGCGCAGACATTCCTGTCTGCCGTTTCGCAGACCTCCAGGTCTGCCGGGCTCGTCCCCGTTGCCAAAGCTGTGGGACTTGCCGACGGCCCGGCAGGTTTGGAAATCCAGGCTCCGCCGCAGCGCAGACGCTCTTGTCTGTCGTTTCGCCGACTTTCCGGTCGGAGCCCTCGACACCGGGGTGCCCTTCGAACGGGAAAGGTGATGGTCCCTGCAATGATTTGGGACTTGCAGGAGCGCGTCCCGTCGGATGGCTCGGCAGCCTCGCCAATGTTGCTCTGATTCAATTGGTTTCATTTGAACCGAAGGCTCTGAAAAGAAGCTGTTATCTGGAAGGTTTTCAGACCTGCATTCTCTCACATGGCTGCCGGTCAGCCCTTCCGGTTCACGGTGTCGATTCGCGACCGGATTTTGGAGGTGTTGCCCACCCATGAGCGATCTCGCTGGCTTTCGGGGACGGATAGAAACCCGACCCGGTTTTGTCCCAGTCTCCGGCATCCGCCAGGTGGTTTTTGACTGGGATGGAACCCTTTCCTTTGTCCGGGCGGGATGGGCGGAGGTGATGAGGGAACAATGGATGGAGGCTCTACCGGCCTTGGCGGGTGAATCAGAATCCGAACTTCGCCAACTCGTCCACGGCGAAATCTGGCGGCTCAATGGACGTCCCTCGATCCATCAGGCCGCCCGCCTTTCGGAATGGGTGGCCGAACGGGGCGGTAGTCCACTTTCTGCCCTCGATTACGAGAACGAATACCAGCGCCGCCTGGGTGAGGTCATTGCCAGCCGTTGCTCTGCAGCCCGGAATGGCCTGCCGCATGTGGATTCCTGGGTTGTGCCGGGAGCCCGCCGTTTGTTGGAATTCCTCTCGGCTCGTGGAATGACCGTTCATGTTCTCAGCGGAACCCAACGGCGGTTCGTGGTGGATGAGGCGCGCGTTCTGGACCTCGAACCGTTCTTTGGAGACCGGATTTATGGCCCCACCGGCCCGGACGACCGCGACTTCACCAAGCGTGCAACCCTCGAGCGGATTCTGGGGGATGCCGGGCTGCCTTTTTCTGCCCTGCTGGCATTTGGTGACGGACAGGTCGAGATTGTGGAGACGAAGGCGCTCGGCGGCACCGCTGTGGCTGTGGCCACCGATGAGAGCCATTTCGGTTCGGGACAACTCGACGAAGCCAAGCGCCA
>CAITXU010000107.1 GCA_903896505.1 uncultured Verrucomicrobiota bacterium
ATCACCACTCCCGCTCTGAAGGCACCTTATTAGCGGAGCTCCCGTCGATTTGGACGAGGTCCAAGACACGCCCGCCGCGTGATTCAGTGTTTCCGGCTGAATGGGAGGCTCTTGTCGATGGAACTAAATGAGCAACATCGCATCGCCGAAGCTGAAGAAGCGCATGTCGTTGCGGATGGCTTCCTGATAGGCCCGCAGGATCAGGTCCCGGCCTTCGGGATGTCGACCGGGTGCGGCGAAGGCGCTGACCAGCATGAGCAGGGTGCTCTGCGGTAGATGGAAGTTGGTGAGAAGGCCGTCGATTGAACCCACCACTTGTGGGGGATGAATGAAGATACTGGTCCTGCCCGTCCCTGGGACGATTTTTCCGCCGTTCGCCCGAAACACGGTTTCCAATACCCGGACCGAGGTGGTTCCCACGGCAATCACCCGACGCCCCTCCGCCTTTGCCTGATGGTAGGCCGATGCGGTCGCCGATGGGACTTCATACCATTCCTCATGCATGAGGTGCTCCTCGACCTGGTCCACTTTCACCGGGGCAAAGGTGCCGTGCCCGACGTGCAGGGTGACATAAGCTGTCTCAACTCCCTGATGACAAATGGTTTCCAGGAGTTGAGGAGTGAAGTGAAGCCCGGCGGTCGGGGCTGCCACGGACCCTTCGTTTCTGGCGTAGACGGTTTGATATCGTTCGGCATCGTCCGAACTCGGCCTGCCCTCGTTCCGTTGAATATAGGGAGGCAAAGGGATTTCTCCCAGCGTTTGCAGCTCTCGAAGGAGGTTTTCGGTTCCGTCAAAGTTCAATCGAATGTGTCCATCCTCCCGTTTGGCCAGAACGGTCGCTGAAACGGATGTCGGGCGATTCTCTCGATCTTGAAGTCGAAGGATCATCCCGGGACGGACCCGTTTGCCGGGGCGAACCATCGACCACCACTCCAACGGTCCCGTCGGTTCGAGCAAGAGAAGCTCAATTTGGGCTCCAGACTCCTCTTTGATGGCTCGCAACCGAGCCGGAATGACCCGGGAATCATTGAAAACCAGTAAATCACCCTTTCGAAGCCGGTCCGTTAGGGTTGAAAAGGGGCCGATGCCGATGGAGCCCGTCATCCGATCGAGGGTCAAAAGTCGGGAAGCGTCGCGTTGAGGGGCCGGGTACTGGGCAATCCGATCGGGCGGGAGGTGGTAATCAAAATCGGCGGCACGCATACGGATGGGCAAAAAGTGCCTTCTTTATCGGTAATGTGTCCTTTTGAACTCTTTTTCAGCCCAAGGGATCAAGGTCGGCTGGAACACTGAACCTTAAAAAATACAGCAAAAACAGGATCAAACGGTTCAAAACCGATTGACCTTTTCGGGGGAAATAGGGTTTTATTGGGTCCGTTAGTAGTAACGAGGAAGATTTAGGGGAATGGGTGATGAACCGAACCAGATCGCGCCAGTGTCGGCCCCCGCAGTCCCACATGGGAAGCTGTCGGGGGAGGAGCTCACGTTTACATGGCGCCACACCCACAAGCTCGACGCCCAAAAGCGGGTGTCGTTTCCTGCGGAATGGCGTCCAGCGGATCCCAATTTCACTTTCACACTCCTGTTGTGGGGGCATCCGAGTGCCGGACGCAAGTTTGCATTTATCAAAGGGCTGCCTCCTGAGCGCTTCAAGCAGTTGCTCAGTCGGGTTGATTCCGGAACGACCGGGGCGGAGGCGGCCAACGCGATGCGTCGTCGGTTGTTCAACAATTCGGTTACCTTGAAGTTGGATCCGGCGGGCCGTTTGTGCCTTCCGCCTCAGATGGCCGCTGACGCGAATTTGAGCAAGGATGTGTTGTTTGCGGGTGCGGGTGGAGAATTCGAGATATGGGATCCCGAATTGTACGAGAAGTGCATGGCGGCGGAGGAGGCCATGGCTTCGAATGCAATCACCAATATATAGTTATGAACTGGAAAATTGGCTGGCCATTTGGAAAGAACCGATCGCTGGGGCAGGTCAACCCGACGGCTGTTCAAAAATCCTTGTTTGGTGCCGGGTCGCTGCCGGGCGGCGCGCCGCAGCCTCCGCCGACTCCGGTTCCTTCGTCGGGCCTTACCCGTGGAATCATCCTGGATTCTTCGAAACAACGACCTCCTCAGCGGAGCTGGATTGGGGTTCTCCTGGGGCAAAACCGTCGACGCGATTCCCGAGCCCGGATGGTGCAGGGGGAATTCCGACTCCGGGATGTCCAACCTGTTCGCAATGAATTGCGTGAGGATGATATTGCCGTCATTGAGCGACGCAGCTCGCGAGTGATTTGGGAAACGCCGGTGATTGAGCGCCAGCGGGATGATCAGGACCTGGCATGGAGCCGCTTGCGCGAGCGTCGACGGGCTCCGGTGCTGGTCCAATCCGATTCGGAGCCATGAATGGAATCCGCGCTGGAACATCAACCGGTCCTTTTGGCCGAAGTCTTGGCGGCGTTAAGACCGCGGTCCGGGGGACGTTATTTCGACGGGACCTGCGGCGGAGGGAGCCACAGTGCTGCCATCCTCGAAGCCTCCGGTCCGGATGGCTGGCTCTATGCCTGCGATCGGGACGAAGAGGCTTTGGCCGCAGCAGCGCGGAGGCTGGCCCCCTTTGCCGGGCGCTTTGCCTTGAGGCAGGACAATTTTTCCGAGGTGCGGGACTGGATTCCGTCCGGAAGTTGCCACGGTTCTTTGATGGACCTGGGGGTCAACTCGTATCAACTCACCAGCGACCGTCGGGGCTTCAGTTTCCAATTCGACACCGCCCGGCTCGACATGCGCATGGACCGGCGGCATGGACCGACGGCGGCGGATATCCTCAATCGTTGGGAGACCGGAGCTCTGGAGCGGTTGCTTTGGGACAACGACGAATCGCACGCACGGCGGATTGTTCGCGGAGTGGTCGAAGCCCGTTCGGTGCGTCCCTTCGAAACGGTGGGGCAATTGGTCGAGGTGGTAAGCCGGGCCGTCCCTGGGCGACCTGGGAAAACCCATCCTGCGACCAAGGTTTTTCAGGCACTCCGCATGGTGGTGAACGAGGAACTGGAATCGCTGCGTCGGGGACTGGAAGCGTCCATGGACATCCTGGCATCGGGAGGTGTTCTGGCAGTGATCAGTTTTCATTCCGGCGAGGACCGATTGGTGAAGGAGTTCATGCGCCAGGAATCGCGGGACTACGATGTTCCGCCTGGGGAACCCGATCTGCCCCATCTGCGCCGGATGCGCGCGCCACGAGGGCGATTGGTTTATCGCAAGGGTATCGAGCCGTCGGAGGAGGAGGTCGCGATCAACCCACGCGCACGAAGCGCGCGCCTGCGGGTGCTCGAGAAACTTTAGAATGAGCGGCAACTATCATCGCGATGTGCAAGCCATGCGCTGGCGCCTGATGGCGCTGGTGCTTTTTGGCGTTTCCGTGGTGGCATTGCTCACGGTTGGAATTGTTCTCCAGCGCCAGCGACATCAGCGCTTGGGTGACAAGAAGGCGGCGCTCGAATTGCAGGTCCGGCATCTGCAAGCGCAAGTTCAGGTTCTTCGGGAACAACGTGCCCGGGTCTCTTCAACCGAGGCTCTGCGCACCAACATGGTGCGTTTTAATCTGGCGCTCACCAATATTACGTCGGCCCAGCGCATGTTTGTTGAGCGGCGCCTGGCTCCCGTTACCACCACGCCCAATCCGGCCGGCCCCGCCGGCCTGAGTCCGGTTCCACCCCTGGCCACGGGAGCTCCCTGATATGGCCGGACGCCCTTCTCAACGACGATTCTGGTGGACCATCGGCGGCTTTGTCGCGGTGTTCGCCGTGCTCGCAGGGCGTCTCGTCCAGCTTCAGGCCATTGCCCCCCGCCAACCGGCCGAACGGTCGGCTGACAATACGGAGTTTAAGGTGGTCCGTTCCGGTCGACGGGGCTCAATCCTCGATGCCCATGGTGTTCCATTGGTGCTGTCCCGATACAAGGTGACGGTTCGTGCAGACCCATTGAAACTGGGTGCTTATGGCCAGGAAATGGCCCATATCGCCGCTCCCCTTTTAGGAATCACCGAGGCGGAGTTTCTGAACCGGATTCAACCGCCTCCGGTCGTTCCCGGAACCAATGCTTCAACAGCTTCCGTTCCGCAGAGGGTGCGTCGCAATCTGGGGGTCGCGACCAATATTCCGTTCGAAAACTGGGAAGCGCTGGTGCAATTGCTCCAAACCAACCGGCTCTCTGAAGATTGGCGTTTGGCGAACGAATTGACCAATGCAACAAAGGCCTTGGCGGCGCAAAAGCGGTCGGTTCCATGGTGGGATGTTCTCCAGCGTCGCCAGGTCAGCAAAACGGTTGGGGCCCGTTTGCAGGAGATAAGGGCGCGTTACAAGGTGGTCCACAGCAATTCGGTCGAGTGCCTGGCCAATGGGCTTTACCCCGAGGTGTACGAAATGCGCGTCTACCCGCGCGATGCACTGGCGGCGCACGTCCTGGGCTATACCACCAACGCATTGGCAGCGCCGGGAGCAGACCTGCGAACGCCTTTGCCCGTCCGAGGTGCCGCCGGTCTCGAACAGCGTTTCGATGCCGAACTTCAGGGGTCTTCCGGTATTCTTGAGAGCCGCCGTTTTGGCAACCGCGAGTTGGTACCGCTGCGATTGCGGGAGATGGCCGCAGCTGAAGGTCTGAATGTCGTCTTGAACCTCGACGCAAATATTCAGGGAATGGTCGAGGAGGCCCTCGACTTTGGCGAAGAGACACTTCATCCCAAGGCCCTCTCGATCATCATCGTCCGTCCGCGGGACGGCGCGGTACTGGCGTTGGGCAACCGTCCGACGTTCAACCCCAACATCCGTCGGATTCCCTCGCTGGACGCCTTGCAAAACCGGGCGATCATGGCCCCGGCGGAACCGGGCTCCACGTTCAAGCTGGTGACCTATTCGGCTGCATTGCAGGAGGGGCTGTACAATCTGGATTCGTCCATTAACTGCGAAAACGGTCATTGGCTTCCCCCGGGCATCAAGTACCCGGTTCATGACGACCAGGGGGACCATCAAGGCCTGACCACCGTCATTGAGGCATTTGCTCATTCGAGCAATGTGGGTGCCTCGAAATTGGGCCTGGCACTCGGTACCAATCGATTCCGGGACTATATTTACCGATTTGGATACCTCGCCCGAACCGGCATCGAATGTGGGGAAGAAGGGATGTTTACAAAATTTGTCAAAGGCCGACCGGTCCAGATGGCCTTTCACGGTGAGGCCGGGGGCGGCGTGGTCCGTTGGGATCCGGTTGCAGCCAGTCGATTACCCTACGGCTACGGTTTGTTTGCCACGCCTCTGCAAACCTGCATGGCGGCTGCTGCGATTGCCAATCAAGGTGTGCTGATGGCACCCCAGTTGGTCAAGCGGCTCGAAACGGCAGATGGACGGGTTGTCCGTGAATTCAAACCGGTGACGGTACGTCGGGTCATCAGTCCCGCGACGGCGCAAATGATGACCAAGGCGATGCGCCAGGTGGTGTTGGAGGGGACAGGCAAGGCGGCTGCGATGGACGATTACGGGGTCTGTGGAAAGACCGGTACCAGCAAAAAGGTAGACCCTGCCACCCGTGCCTACTCCAGCACGCTTTATTACTCCAGTTTCGTTGGGTTTTTCCCGGAGGAGTCCCCGGAAATTTGCATGATGATCAACGCCGACCAGCCGGCCGCAGCGGGCAAGGCCTACTACGGAGGGAAGGCGTGCGCCCCCATATTCAAGAAGCTGGCGGTCAACATCGCGGCCTACGTGGCATTGCCGCCAAGCCTGGTCCGGACCAACCAGACGGCCATGGACTCCTCGGTGATCCCGCCAGTCCACTTCTCTCCGGGCGAAACCAGCGCCACCCCGGACGTCAATCAAAGTTTGGTGACCGCCCAGCTCCGCCCCCATTGAACCATGGACCCGCATCGACTCTCCTTTTTTGCAGATGCCACCGGCGCCCAACTGGTCGCGGCGGACCCATCGCAATGGATTCATCGAGTCATTACGGACTCGCGAAAAGCCGTTGAAGGCGACTTGTTTGTGGCCTTGCGCGGAGATCGATTTGACGGACACGATTATCTCTCGGCAGTCCACCAGAAGGGGGCGGCGGCGATGATCGCCACAGCGTGGCGTGATCGGGCTCCGACCGGGATGCCACTGCTCGTTGTTGATTCCCCTCGTTCCTCCTATGCCAGTATTGCACGGGCATACCGCCGTCAATTTGATATTCCCGTGGTGTGCGTGGCGGGCTCCAATGGGAAAACCACCGCCAAGGAAATGATGGCGGCGCTTCTTTCCGCCGGTCTGAGCACGCTCAAGAGCGAGGCCAGTTTTAATAATGATATCGGACTGCCAGCCTCATTGCTGCGGTTGGAGCGGCATCATCAGGCGGCGGTCTTTGAGGTGGGCACCAACCATCCGGGTGAATTGGCCCCGTTGGTTCGACTGGCCGCCCCCCGGGTTGGGGTGATCACCAGCATTGGACGGGAACATTTGGAATTTTTTGGCGATCTCGCAGGCGTCGCAGCCGAGGAGGGCAACCTGGCGGAGTTGCTTCCGTCGTCGTCAGCCGGTGGTTTGCTCGTGATTCAATCAGAGTGCGCTTTTGCCAATCATGTCGCGGCGCGTGCTTCGGCCCGGGTGGTGCGGGTCGGCTTTGGTCCTACGTCACAGTGGCAGGCCGAGATTCGATCGGTTTCCTGGGAGGGAACCCGATTCACCGTTCACTCGCCAGTCCCTGGTTGGACGGGGGAATGGACTCTGCCAATGCCTGGACGTCATTCGGTCTCCAACGCGGTGCTCGCCATGGCGGTGGCCGCTCATCTCGGAATTGATCCGGACCTGGCCCGCGAGGCCCTATCCCGATTTATCCCTGCGCAACGCCGACTCAACGTGCGCAAGGTGGCAGGCGTTCGTGTCATCGATGACACCTACAACGCCAACGCCGACTCGGTTCTAGCCGCGCTTCAGACCCTGGCCGATCTCCCGTGTGCGGGCCGCCGAGTGGCGGTTCTCGGGGACATGGCAGAACTGGGGCGCACAACCGAGACCGCACACGCGGAGGTGGGGCGGGCTGCGGCGCGGCTAGGCATTGATGCGGTGTTTGCCGTGGGAAATCATGCTGCGGCAACGGCAACAGCGGCCGGAACTGCCCGCAGCCAGGTCTTTTGTGGAGTGGATTCCGCCCTTGCCGCCCTGGTGGACTACACTCAGGAGGGTGATTCCCTTCTGATTAAAGCCTCGCGCTCCAGCGGTTTGGAACGCATTGCCGAAGGTCTTCTCTCGGCGCTGGAGCGACGGGCAGGTGTGGATTCAGGCGGCGATCCCGTCGAAGAAGCATTTCAAAGTTCAACCGGCACCCGGCGGGGAGTCCCGCTGGCTCTTGTTTGATATGTTGTACCGCCTATCCGAGCTCTTTCCGTTCTCGCCCTGGACGGTGTTTCGCTATGTCACCTTCCGGTGTGCCGGTGCCGCAGTCACGGCACTGTTGCTCTCGATGTGGTTCGGCCCTTCGGTCATTCGGTGGTTGCGGGAAATCAAATTCCGGCAGGACTACCGGCCCAAGGACGTGAGGGAGGGAGCACCCGAGTCGGTCGTTGCCGCCGCCGATGCTGCCAAGCGGGGGACGCCGACCATGGGCGGGATTTTGATCGTCCTGGTTCTCGATCTATCGGTGCTGCTCTGGGCGCGTTGGAATGCCTTGGTCCTTTTGACGGTTTTGTCGATGATTGTTCTGGCTGGACTTGGTTTCTATGACGACTGGCTCAAGGTCACCAAACAAAACAGCCAGGGAGCTGCATCCCGCGTCAAATTTTACATTCAGACAGCCCTTGGCCTGGCGATTGCCGTTTATCTCTCCCAACTGCCCTCAACCCAAAGTTTGGTTTCGGACATCCATCTGCCGTTCATGAAGCATCCGCTTTGGGTGAACGTCCCCATCGTTGGAGCCCTTCTGACCGTGTTGACTATCGTTGGCAGTTCTAATGCAGTGAATTTGACAGATGGCATGGACGGGTTGGCCACGGGTTGCACCCTGATTGCCAGCCTTGTCTTCCTGGTCATGACCTACATCGCGGGAAATGTCCGGCTGGCGAATTACCTGTTGCTCCCCATCGTGCCTGGGGCGGGGGAATTGACGGTGGTTTGTGCCGCCTTGCTGGGCGCGTGTCTCGGTTTCCTTTGGTTCAACTGTCACCCGGCGGAGGTGTTCATGGGGGATACCGGCTCACTCGCCTTGGGTGGTGCACTCGGGATCATGGCTGTTCTCATCCATCAGCCGCTCATCCTGCCGGTGGCCGGAGGGGTTTTTGTTGCCGAGGCCCTCAGCGTGATGCTGCAAGTCGGATGGTTTAAATACACCCGGATTCGTCACGGACAGGGGCGGCGGATATTCCTCATGTCCCCACTGCATCATCACTTCCGGAAAAAAGGCTGGCCGGAATCCAAGATTGTCACCCGATTTTACATTGCCAGTTTCCTGTGTGCCGTCGTGGCCCTCAGCTCACTCAAAGTCCGATGAACACGATCCACTCCATGATCACGACGACTTCGGTCTTTGAATTTCAGCAAATTTTGGCGTTTCGGACGCCTCTGAGCGCTTCCCTGCTTGCACCCGGACAGGCCTCGGCCTTAAGCAAGTGCCTCGGCGGTCAGGTTTTCCGCCGCCATTCCGTTTTCCACCGACGTCATGGCGGGTTGAGGGCCCGCAATGCCGTCCTTGCCATCCAACCATATCCTCGAATTTACCCGCCCCGCGGCGGACACCAACCATGAGCACACCCAATCCACTCGCCCCACAGGGTTCTTTGCTGGAACAGCAAGCCCGGAGCAAATCGTCCCTTCAGGTCGCAGCGCTGATCGTCGCCCTGCATGTCTTTGTCCTCGGAGGATTCCTGATCCTCGGCTGTGACAAGGAAAAGAAGCAAACCCAGGCCGACACAACCTCAGGTGCTGGCGGAGGGTCAGCCATCGCTCCGGATACCAACCTTTTAACGATTCCGCCGGACGGGTTCACCACATCCACAACCTCGGCCCCTCCGCCCTTCCCGGTCTATACGCCACCCATCTCAAATCCTCCCGTCGTCCTCGCTCCGGTGGTCACCAATCCCCCGGTGGTCCAGGACACTGCCGCGACCGGTGGTGCGGGAGCAGGAGAGTACAAGGTGAAGGCCAATGACAATCCCGCCAAGATTGCCAAGGCCCATGGCGTGACCACGAAAGCTCTTCTCGACGCCAACCCGGGATTGGACCCCAAGAAGCTCAAAGCCGGCATGACCATTCAAATCCCCGCCGGCGGTACTTCGAAATCGTCCACAACCGCGGCCACACACTCGGCGGATGAAACGGTCAAAACCACGTCCGGTGCAGGAGCGACGGGTGAGACGACCGAATACATCGTCAAAGGCGGCGACAACCTCTCCAAGATTGCCCGCAAATATGGAACCACGGTGAAGGAGCTCAAGGCTCTCAATGGTCTCAAGAATAACAACATCATCGTCGGCAAAAAGTTGAAGGTCCCGGCCAAGGCGGCAGCCGACACTACGGCTCCGTCGACCCCGCCCTCGACCTCACCGACCGGCACCGGGACGCAGGCACCCCACTAATTCAAAATGGAAGTGGTCCACGCCCGGCGATTGCTGCCGGGCGGGACCATTTGACCGCTGAACCTACACTTGTGAACCGAGCCATTGCCTTCCTATTGGGAGCCGTCGGGAGCCTGGTCACGCTCAGCATTGTCATGCTGACCAGCGCGACCATGCTGAAACCGACTTACACCCTGGTCCTGAAGCAGGCGGTGGCTTGTCTCATCGGATTTGGAGGGTTGGCTTTGGTCGGGGCCCTCGATTACCGGCGCTGGGAACGGTGGGTCTGGTGGGTTTATGGGTTGGCCGTAGTCCTTCTGGCGTTGACCATCAGTCCTTTGGGTACTTCGACCAACGGGGCGCAACGCTGGCTTTGGGGAACACAACCATCCGATTTCGCCAAGCCAGCCATGATTCTTGCGCTGGCTTGGTACGGAGCCCGGTACACCCATCATATCAGCAGTTTTTGGCGGGGCACGGTGGTGATGTTGGCCATTCCGCTGGCACCCCTGGCCCTGATTCTCGCGGAACCGGACAAGGGTACCTCTGCGTTGCTGGCCCTGGTCAGTTTCCTGCTGATGCTCGTCGCGGGTGTCCGCATCTCCCATGTGGTCCTTCCGGTGGTTGCTGTCCTGGCCTTGTTTGTGAGCCTGGTCAACTCGAGTGACTATGCCCGTCGCCGGTGGGATACGTTTTTGAACCCGGCAGGAAATCGGGATGCCTATTATCAAGTGCAGCAGGGGCTCTATGCCTTCGGGGCCGGAGGTGTGGAGGGAACCGGCCTGGGGCAGGGGACATTCAAGTTCAAGATACCAGAGCAGCATACTGACTTCATTTTCCCAGTGGTGGGCGAAGAATTGGGCCTGACCTTCACGTTGGGAGTTCTGGCGGCCTATCTGACGATCTTGTTTTGTGGTGCCGTCATCACCAGCCGCGCTGCCGACCGCTTTGGTGAATTGTTGGCCGCTGGTTCCACCTTCCTCATCGCCGCGCAGGCCTGCATCAACATGGGGGTGGTCACCGATCTCCTGCCCAACAAAGGCATGCCGCTTCCGCTGCTCAGCCGCGGAGGAACCGGAGTCGTCGTCATGCTCACCCTGGTCGGCATCCTCGTGAGCGTTGCCCGTCGCGGAGTTCCGGCGGAGCTCGCTGAAACCGCCGGTGGTCAGTCCAACCCCTTTGCCGCCGATACAGATTTTCCCGGATGAGCCCTCGTCCTCCCCATGAGCATGTGGCGATTGCCTGTGGTGGCACCGGAGGACACCTTTTCCCGGGGCTGGCTGTGGGACTGGAGCTTCGTGCCCGGGGTGTCGAGGTATCCCTGTTGATTTCACCCAAGGAGGTCGATCAGTCCGCCGTGGCGACTGTCCGTGACCAGTTTCGTCTCGTGGTGCTTCCCGCCATGGGCTTCAGCCTCCGTCGCAGCCCCGCCTTCTTCCGAAGTTTTCTGCGTTCCTGGGCTGAAGCCCGGCGCTTTTTCCTAGAACATCCGCCTGGAGCAGTCCTGGGAATGGGAGGGTTCACCAGTGTGACTCCGATTCTGGCTGGACGTCATACGGGTGCCGCCACTCTCTTGCACGAGTCCAACACCATTCCCGGTAAAGCCAATCGATGGCTGGCCCGATGGGTTGACGAATGCATGGTCGGATTTTCCGAGGCGGCAGGACGCCTCAGACAACCGCGGATTTCAGTCACCGGGACCCCGGTGCGGCCTGGGTTTTTTTGCCTGCAGCAAGACGAGGCCCGTCGACGGGTGGGGCTCGATTTGGATGTGCCGGTCTTGCTCGTCATGGGTGGAAGTCAGGGAGCAACGGGCATCAATCGACGGATGGCGGCGGCTTATCCGGAAATTCTCCGACAAATTCCGGATTGCCAATGGGTTCACTTGACGGGAACTCGTGATTTTTCCTCGTGCGAAACGCTGGCCAAATTCTGGCCCGGGCGTGGTCGGCTGCTGGCTTTTTCCTCCGAGATGGAGGTATGGATGTCTGCGGCCACCGCTGCCGTGACTCGCGCGGGTGCATCTTCGCTGGCTGAATTGGCCGCAGTCCGGCTTCCGTCGGTCCTGATTCCTTATCCATCGGCCACCGACGATCACCAGACGATCAATGCAAAGGCTTTCACTGCCGATGGTGCGGCGCTTCTCGTGACGGAATCGGAAGCGACCCCCGAGAAACTTTCGCACGTACTGGTACCGCTCCTCCGAGATGCCTCTCGTCGAAAAACCCTCCAGCAGGCATTGGCAAAACGGGCTGCACCCGATGCCGCCGTCCGGATTGCCGACCGGGTCCTGGAAGCGGTCGAACGACGTTTCCCTGGTACGGCTGACCGGCTGAGATCCGGTGGCTCCGAGCCGGTATCGACTCATCATCGTGGTTTTCACGTTCAGGAGGTCCGACCATGAGCCGCTGGATGCTCAAACCACTGGAATCGGAGAATCCCATCGAGCGGGCTGCCAGCCTCGCGATTCGAATCACCGATCTTTACGATACGTTGCGAACGGTCCTGCCGGAAGGCTGTGGGCTGCATCGCGAGGAGCCGTTGGCCAAACGCACGACGTTAAGGGTAGGTGGTCCCGCGGATTTGCTGATCGAACCAGATTCCGAGAATTCACTGCGTGTCGCCATTGAACTTTGCGGTCAATTGGAGGTGCCATGGTGCGTGATTGGGCGGGGTTCTAACCTGGTCGTTCGCGACGGTGGCGTGCGCGGAGTGGTCTTCGTTCTCTCTCATCCGTTTTTCTGCCGGATTGAATCCCAACCAGGGCGTATCTACGCGGGCGCTGGTGCCCGATTGAAAGCCATCGCCGTCGCCGCCCGGCAGGCAGGCATCGGCGGGATGGAGTTTCTGGAGGGCATCCCCGGGTCCATAGGTGGTGCCTTGCGCATGAATGCCGGTGCCATGGGCCGCTGGACCTTCGATACGGTGGAACGGCTCCGCTACCTGTCCGAAGAGGGGGAGGTCCTGGATGTGGAAGGAACCTCCGTTCATGCAGATTACAGGAATTGTCCGCTACTGCGAAGGGGCGTTGCCCTGGCCGCCATTCTTCGTGGCGAACTGGCCGATCCGGAGACGGTGCGGGGCAAAATGGACGCCTACAGCAAAAAGCGTTGGGCTTCCCAACCAAACCAACCCAGTGCGGGTTGCACCTTCAAGAATCCGTCGGCGACGTTGCCCGCTGGACGCATCATTGACGAACTGGGGCTGAAATCCCTGAGTGTCGGTGGAGCGCGCGTCTCCGACGTGCATGCCAATTTTTTGGTCAATGACGGCTCCGCGACAGCCCGGGATGTCCTTCAACTGATGGAGTTGGTCCGGGAACGTGTCCGGGAGCAGAGAGGGATCGAACTGCACCCGGAGGTCGAAATCATCGGGGAGGACAAGCCATGAGTATACCCCGACAGGTTGCCGTTTTGCTGGGAGGGCCGTCGGCAGAGCGCGAGGTGTCGCTCCGATCGGGGGCTGCCGTAGCCGCTGCGCTGCGTTCCGCCGGACATACGGTGGCGGAGATCGACCCCCGGCCCGGCACGTTGGAACTCCCGCCGGGAACGGAAGTCGCCTTTCTTGCCCTTCATGGGACCTACGGGGAAGATGGGCAGGTTCAGTCTGAATTGGAACGTCTGGGCGTCCCCTACACGGGATGCGGCGTGGAAGCCAGTCGGCTGGCGTTTGACAAGCAACTGGCAAAACAACGTTTTGTCGCCACCGGCGTCCCCACCCCAAGATTTCTCACCCTGACCTCTTCCAATACCACCTGGCCCGGTGCGGATTGGACACCTCCGGTGGTTCTCAAGCCGAGTCGGCAGGGGAGTAGTGTCGGATTGCAATTTGTCGACCGCGTGGAGGAATTCCCGGCTGCCTTGTCGGAAAGTCTGCGCCATGACCACAGCGTCCTTCTCGAGGAACGCATTCTCGGGCGCGAAACCACCGTCGGAATTCTGGGCGATATCCTGCTGCCCGTGGTGGAGGTGGTTCCCAAGCAGGGGGCCTATGATTATCAGAACAAGTACACCTCCGGTCGGACGGACTACTTTTGCCCGGCTTCCTTTGATCCGTTGGTGACTCGTCGTATTCAGCAAGCGGCATGGGCGGCCTTTCAAGCGATCGGCGGAGGCGATTATGCCCGGGTGGATGTGATGGTCCGGGCCGATGGCCAGCCGTCCGTTCTGGAGGTCAATACCCTTCCGGGGATGACCGAAACCAGCCTTTTGCCCAAGGCCGCCGCCGCCGTGGGCATTTCGTTTGTTGAACTTTGTGAACGGATGATGGATTTGGCCATCCGTCGCAAGCCGACTTCGGGAGGGTTGGTATGCTGAACCCATTTCTTCAGTTCTCCTCAAACAAACGCCGGGGCCGACGTCGTCAGGTCGACTTCAGTCTCGACGCGGATGTCCCGTCTTCCACCACTTCCCGCCCTTCCCGCCGTCGTCGGGCCTGGTGGTACCGTCCCCTGGTCCTGGTGGTCGGATTTGCCATCGTTTGGGTCGGCGGAACCTTTTTTGTTGCCCAGGCCCGGGAGCATTGGCTCTACCACCTGGATGAATTGGCTCTCAAACGAATCCCCGTGGTTCGCGATGGAGTATTAACCGATGAGGAGATTCGTCGGATCGCCGGTGTGACATTGGGGCGCAATATCTTGACGGTCGACCTCTTCCAGGTCCGGCAACGGTTGTTGCGTCATCCCCGCCTCGCGGAGGCCCGGGTGCGTCTTGATTTTCCTGATCAATTAAACCTGGAAATTCGGGAACGGATTCCCATCGCGCGGGCGCTGCTCCCACCGGTTGCCGGAGTGGAAGCCTTTTATCTCCTGGATGAAGAGGGACATGTGATTCTTCCGTTCCAGCCGGGACGGGCTCCCGTGGATGTCATTGAAAGTGAGGCGAGCCTGCCCCTGCTTACGGGTATTCATGTGGAATCGTTCAATGCAGGATCGGCGGTCGATGATGAACGGGTCCGGGCCGCCCTACGCCTGCTCACCTGGTTTGACAGTTCTGAACTGGCAGGGCAGACGGACGTGGTCAGCCTGGATGTTGGTCAGGCCGGATCTCTGGTGGCGCTGAACTCGCAGGGAGCTCAAATCACCTTCGGTTTGGAAGATTTTGAGCGGCAATTGCGCGACTGGCGGTCGGTTCAGGAGCGGGCCAATGCTCTGAACAAGGCCATCGCCTCCCTCGACCTCAGTGTTCGTCAGAACGCCCCGTTGCGGTGGCAGGGCTCGAATGCTCCACCAGCCAAAATTTCAACTCCAAAAACCTCCAAACCGAAGCGGAAACCGGTTCATCAACATGTTTGAACCTTCACCCATCCTGGTCGGACTCGAGATCGGTACGAGTAAAATCTGCGCTGCGGTCGGCGAAGCCGGACCGTCCGGCGAATTGTCCATTCTTGGCATCGGTCAGGCCAAGTCCCGGGGTGTTCGCAAGGGTGAACTCGTGGATGCCGCCCGCGCCGCCGAGGATGTCCGCACCGCGCTGGTCATGGCCGAGCAAATGGCCAACGTGGAGATTAACCGCGTTTTCCTCGGGGTCACTGGCAATCATGTCCGCACCGTGGACAGTCGGGGCGTACTCCCCATCGCCACGGCCCACCGCTTGATCACCGCGCGCGATGTCGATGATGCCGTCGGTAGGGCGCGCCAATTGAATTGTCCTGCCGGCTATGAAGTCATCGACAGTATTCGCCAGGATTTTCGGGTGGATGATCAGACGGGAATCGCCAATCCGGTCGGACTGGTCGGCGGACTCCTCGAGGCCAGCCTGCACGTGATTCAAGCCAGGACCAATCGCTTGGAATCCGCCCGCGCCATGCTGGCTGACATGCAATTGGGGGTCGCCAAACCCGTATTCACAGGGCTGGCCTCCGCACTGGCGGTCTTGACTCCAGAACAGAAGGAAGAAGGGGTCGTGGTCATCGACATGGGGGCCGGGGTCACCGACTACACCTATTTTCAGGGGGCCATCTTGCGACACTCCGGGGTGCTGGCCGTGGGAGGCGATCACGTCACCAACGACCTGGCCTGCGCCTTGAAGCTCTCGCTCGAAGATGCCGAGCATGTCAAAACTCACAAGGACGTAAGTTCCGCCATCGTCCGACCTGACGCCAATACCGCCTCCTTCACGGTCCCAGGAGACCCCCTCCGCCCCGGACGAACCTTCAGCCTGGAAAAGGTCCAGCGCATCATTGCCCTTCGATTGGAGGAAATCCTGGAAATCGTCGCCCAGGAACTTGCTCCGTCGGGTGTCTTTGGTGGAGCCCGGGGCGTTGTGCTTTGCGGCGGATTGGCCCGGGTCCCAGGAATGACTCAATTGGTCCGGAGAATCATGCATCTGCCCGCCTCGATTGGTTCCGTTCAGAATGTGTCGGGTGCGGCGGAGGAACTGGGACATCCCGAATTTGCCACGGCCATCGGTCTTGCCAGGTACGGTGCCATGCGTGCAAGACGTCAGCCGCGACAGAAGCTGGGGGTCCGCGGACTCTTTTCCCAATGGGTTGGACGCTCCTGAGGTTGATACCCACCGAACATCATGAACACACTTCCTGATTCACAACCCGGCGGACCCGAGCCTATCCCCGCACCCTCCCGTCCGTTGCTGATCTTCGGTTTGGGTGATGCCGGTTGCGCAGTCATCGAGCGATTGGGTGCGATGGCAGGCGACGGCGTTGAACGGATTGCCGTCAACACCGACATGGTGGCCTTGAATCGCACTCAGGGAATCCGATGCCATGCTTTGGGTCGAAAAATCACCCGCGGCCTCAGTTGCGGTGGCGATCCGGTTCAGGGAGCCAATGCCGCAGAATCCGACTTCGGAGTCATTTCTGCTCTCGTAGAGGATGTGCGGATGGTTTGGATCGTGGCTGGATTGGGAGGTGGCACCGGCGGAGGGGCCGCTCCGGTCCTGGCACGCGCCGCCCGCGAAAAGGGTGTCCTGGTCCTCGCTTTCGTCATCCTTCCGTTTGAGTTTGAAGGCGTACACCGGCGGGACCAGGCCGAACAGTCGTTGGGTGCCCTTCGCAGTGAAGCGGACGCCGTCATCTGTCTCCCCAATCAGGGAATGGCTCGATTGTTCGAAGAAAAGCCGCTGTTCAACGAGGTCTACGCCGCCGCCAATGAATTGATCGCTTCGGGGGTGATGGGCGTTTGGAAGACCTTGCAGCGTCCCGGAATGGTACCGCTTGGTTTTGGCGATTTTGAGCGCCTGCTTCGGGGCCGAAATGCCTCCAGCACGCTCGCCATGGTCGAAACCCGCGGTGAAAATCGAACGAAGGATGCCTTGGAACGGATTCAGAATCATCCGTTCTTACAGGCCGGTCTGGGTTTTGCCGACGCCGACTCCGTTCTCATCAGCGTCGCCGGAGGGACGGATATACGGTTCGATGAAGTCGAATGGCTCCATGGTCAGTTTCAACGCCTGTGCGATCACGCCCGGGTGGTTCCCGGCACAGCTCTTGACGATTCATTGACCGGTCGGGTCCACGTAACCGCCCTGTTGGTTCGTGGCGGCATGCGTCCCGCGGCGGCTGGTTCAGAAGGCAGGCTGGCAGCGACGGCCAACGGTTCCAACGCGCCATTGATTTCCGCCGACAACATCGGCAGTGGCCTGCAATTCGAGAAAATGAATCCGAAGGGCGGCCATTCCACGGCCACTCCTTCGCCCTTTATGCCTGAGGCGCCGGCGCTCACGACGGACCAAATGCGGAGGGCGGTGGAGCGTCAAATTAAGAATCCATCGAAGCGGAAGCGCGCGGTCCAAACCTTGTTCAATTTTGATGTGGTCTCGCTCGGGCGTTTCGCTCAGACCGAGGCAACCATGCGGGATGGGGAGAATCTGGATGAACCAACTTGGGCGCGGCGCGGAATCACCCTGAATTGATTCGTCGATTTGCCTTTTTCTCCGAATTCCGGGCTTTATCCGCCAGGATTCTCTGCCGTGCCGCACGGCTGCGGCCCCGCTTTTGTCGCCGAAGTTTCTCCGCTGCCGCCTGACCGGCGGCGGCCTTCTCTCTCGCTTGCGCCTCCAACTTTTCGACCAGCATCTCCCGGGCGAGAAGTCGGTTCTGCCCCTGATACCGGGTGGTCTGACATTTCACCTGGATTCCGGTAGGTCGATGGACCAACTGGACGCACGTGGCGACTTTATTGACGTTTTGCCCGCCGTTGCCTCCAGACCGGACAAAAGACTCTTCGAGGTCCGATTCGTGGACTCCCAATGCAGCCATGCGTTGGGCAAGCTGCTCACTGAAATCGGGATGGTCGTGCGTCGAATGAATGCGATCAGGTTACCGGCGCCGACCCGACCGCGCGATCTCGAAATCGTTGGCTGAATTCTGCCGACTTGCTAGCGGGCAACCAGCGGGGCAACGTTTGCCCGAACTTGTACCCGATTCACCATGTCCACCGTTGCCCCACTTGTCACCATTCACCCTTACTTCCGTCCGCATCCGGGCAAACTGGATGCCTTCAAAGACCTGACACGCCGGTTTGTTGAACGGACTTCCTCGGAGCCCGGGGCCGTCTTCTACGAGTTTACCTTCAATGGCGGCGAAGCCTTCTGCCGCGAAGGCTATGTCAATGGGGAGGCGGCCCTCGCCCATCTGGATAATGTATCGGACCTGCTGGCCGAAGGATTGACCCTGGCGGAGTTGGTTCGTCTGGAATTTCACGGACCAGCGGCTGAGTTGGACAAACTCCGTGGCCCTCTCTCCGCCCTCAAGGCCGAGTGGTTCGTTTGGGAATGCGGGCTGAATCGCTGATATTGCGTGAAGTCGGCGCGCATTTGTCTGATTCGTCATGGCGAGACCGAATGGTCACGTCTGGGACGTCACACCAGTCATACGGACCTTCCGCTGACGACCATCGGGGAAGCTCAAGCCCGTCAATTGGGAGCGCAACTGGATGGAATCCGCTTTGATCAGGTCTGGTGCAGCCCCCGTCGTCGTGCCCGTGAGACCTGTCGGCTGGCGGGGTTGGATGGCCAGGCTTTCATTGATTCCGAATTGAGGGAGTGGGACTACGGCCAATATGAGGGGCTGCGGTCGGTCGAAATCCGGAAACTCGTTCCCGATTGGAACCTGTTTCTCCATGGCTGTCCCGGTGGAGATTCCCCGGAACAAATCGTGGCGAGGATCGATAGCGTGATCGCCCGACTCCGCCTCCTCCACGGCAATAGCGCCATCGTCGCCCACGGTCACTTTCTTCGTGTCTTCGGGGCCCGCTGGCTGGGACTCCCGGTCACGGCGGCGGAGCAATTCCAGTTGGGAACCGCCTCCGTGAGCGTCCTCGGTGAGGATGGGGCCCTCCACCTTTGGAACCACACGGTGGATGCCGTCACCCTCATGCTTTCTTCGGCCTGACATTTCTATGAAAATTACTTCTCTCGGTGCGGCCGGCGGCGAAGTCACCGGCTCCTGTTACCACGTCGAATCCGCCGAGGCGCAAATTTTGGTCGACTGTGGACTGTTTCAAGGAGGGAAAAAAACAGAAGCGTTGAATCGCTCACCTCTGGGAGATGAAGTTCGACAACTGGATGCGGTCTTATTGACCCATGCCCATCTGGACCA
>CAITXU010000108.1 GCA_903896505.1 uncultured Verrucomicrobiota bacterium
ATTATCAATGGAGCGGGTGAAGGGAATCGAACCCTCGTCACGGGTATGCCGGACCAAACGACTTCATTTCGGCGAAAACCCTGTTCGGAATTGGTATCCGCAACCGACCTGTTCAGCCAGAAGGCGCAATGGCCTTCGGCGAACCATGGACGAGAAACAGCATCGATTTTTGTCGTTGAGCGGCCAATTGCCGACCCGGCTCACCGTTGAACATGTAGCTTGGCTGCTGAACTGTCAGCCTCACGCTATTGCCGCCGTTATAGCGGCCGGTCTCCTACAACCCCTCGGCAGCCCGCCGACCAATGGTAACAAGTTCTTTTGTACGGCGGAGGTGCAGGAGTTGATCAAGGACCGTTCCTGGCTGGCGAAAATCACAAACGCGATTATTCAGCACACCAAGGACCATAACGATCGAAAACTGGACCGTTCTCCGAAGGCTTTGCGAAATGGTCATCAGCCTAAGGCGGCGCTTTCGACGACGTCTGCCGAAAACCGCTCGGTCAAAGGTTCCGCGCCTTCGGTGTCGCGATAATTCGGATTGCGAAACGATCGGCACTTTTTGTGTTCAAATTGTGCACCGCCCCGCGACGGATGTGGCGTGGGTACGAAATCCATCGGCGGCACTGGGGCCTCGAGGAGTAGGACTCTGCGGGGCGCTGGACGTCGGTGGTTGTCCCTACATGGGTATTCCTATGAAACAACTCGAAGGTAGGCAGGGTATCGATTTCGCGGGAGATGCTGGGCAGCAGCCTCGATTATTGACGAAAACGGAGGTCGCCGATTACGCGCAGTGCACCACGCGCTGTATCGATAACTGGATGCGGCGCGGTTACCTTCCGTATTTCAAGATCGGGCGGACGGTCCGGTTCAAGGTCGCCGATGTTGATGCGTACCTGAGCAACCATTTTCGGGTGGCGCGGCGTTCTCGACCGGCCAAGGGCGTTGAGCCAAGCGCCGAGCATCCGGGATATGGTTCAGGTTCTGCCAGCAAAGCTGGTCAGCTCGGTGCGACCACCGAGGTTCGGTCTTTTTCCTCGGCGCCCACAGGGGCAATCTGCGGGGTGATGGAGAACCATTTCGCGGCATCGTCGGGTCGCACCAATTCACGGTAGTTTGAAAAAATCATGCGTGGGGAATTCCCGGCTTCCAGGGCCACTTGGGCGACGTTTTGGACCTGGGCGACCCGATAACTGATGAAGGAGTGGCGCAAGGCGTTGTGCTTCCATTTGAAGGTTCCCGGCGGGGTCTCCTTTTTCCATTCGGCATCGACAGCCTCGGCAAGCCATGCGAGCTGCTTTGCCATGCTGGCGTACGGACAGACGAGTCCGTTCGACCGTTGGTGCGGAGTCAGCCAGGCGTTCAAATTGTCAAGAATTGGCACCAACCGACGGCTTGCGGTTTTCGCCTTGCTTGCTTTGACCTCGATAAATCGATCTTTGAGGCGAATCTCCGACCAATCGAGTCGTGCTATCTCGGCGTGACGCAGTCCCGCGAACCCACCGATGGCCAGGAAGGGCACCAGTACGGGTTCGGCCAATCGAAGGAGCCGACCAATTTCGTCAGGGCTGAAGATTTCGATGCTCCCCTCCCCTACTTTGGCGAGCGCGACCGACTCCACGTCGGTCCCTCCTTTTTCGATGTAGCCCCGGGTCTCAGCGAAGTAGAACAGGGTGGCAATTGCCCGTCTGTAGTTGTTGCGCGATCTGCCGGACAGTTCGAGGGAGCGAAGGAAGTCTTCGATGTCCGACACTGAAACGGTCGAGATGGCCGTTTTGAACGAACGGGCAAAACGCCCCAAGCGTCCGTCCAGGTCTTTCAGGTAAACCGCACTCAACCCGTCTGCTCTCTTGGCCGCGAGCAACTCGGTTACGACTTGGGAAACGGTCCGCTGAGGGCGATTGGATGGATGGCGTTTGACGTAATCTCGAACGGCTTCGAGAACGGAGCCGCCTTTCAGCAATTTGACCGCCTCGGCGAATTCGATGGCGGCCATCTCCAGGGGAATGTTGGTGGGGGCCAGGGCTGCGACGGCCCTCACGTAGGACAAGCGCTCCTGGCTGGAGAGCGTTAGGACGTCCAATTCGCCTGCGGAGAGCTTATTGGCGACTATCTCGGCTTCCGTAACGGCCAAATCGAGGTCGGCAAACGTTTTCCGGACCCGTTTCTTACCGAGGTAGTGGACCACGGTGAAGGATTCGCAGCCTTGAGTGGGGGTCCGGTAGATTTTGACGACCGTGTGCCCCCGTTTGACCAACATGGGAAACTTCGCCTTCGACACGGGGCGAATTTGTCAGGAATCTGTCAGGAAAAAAACGAAAAACTCAATTTTCGGCCTAAAAGATGGTGGAGGCGGCGGGAGTTGAACCCGCGTCCTTGGCAAAACTGCTTGCAACGAACTACATGCTTAGTGAGTCGTATGTTTTCTACGGAACCGTGACGGACTCACGGCGACCAGTTCCGCCTAGCTCGCATGAAAATGCCGATCATCGTCGCGCGAACTCCGCCGATGACCCGGCCTGCTAAAGGCGTTCACTCCCGCCAGCAGACATCACAGGGTGAACGTCACGGCGCTTTAGGCCGCGAGAGCCAACTCTTCGTTAGCAATCAATGTTTTGACCCGATTTTTTACGAGGCCAACGGATCGTCCTCGGCATGCCGTCGCAGGCAGGCTTCCCAAGTCGAAACCAGTACGCCCCCACCTACGCTGACGTTAACAGTCTCGTTCGTTAAAGCCTGAAGTCAATCGATCCTCGGAAGTAGGGGGTGTCCCACCCGGATGCCCCGGTGGATGCCCCGGTGGATGCCCCGGTGGATGGCACGGGCATGGCCGGGAATACCCAACGCAAGGAGCGAATTCAATTGGGGACTTGCTGGAGCGCGTCCGAACGATGGGGTGCGCAATGGTGCAAATCATCCAAAAATGGCGGAAGGGGAGGGATTTGAACCCCCGGTAGGGATGAACCTACGCCTGATTTCGAGTCAGGTGCCTTAAGCCGCTCAGCCACCCTTCCTTCGTTCGTTTTGTCTGTCGACTTGTTTGCCTCTCGACCCGAACTTGTTTCCGGCATAACCCGTTTTCGGAGAAAAACAAACCAACGGCCTTCGCCACGAACGCAAATGCCGTTCGTGGAGTACTACCCTCCACACCGCCTTCGCGGCAAGTCAAAAGGCAGGAGTTTACGGATGGCACCTTCCGGAATCACGGTGGGCAGCGTACTTCCACGGGCAAGCTAGGGATGTTATCAACCGGCAGTCCATCGGGCGCCGGCAGGGCATTGAGAGACGTTCGGCGTCACGGGAGAGTCGCATGATGAGTCTCAAAGCAGTTTTCGGAACTCTTCTGGCGAAAGTCCGGCGTCTTTGGCAATCGCACCCATGGTGAGAGCGTTGATTGGGTTGTGACGAGGGATGATCAGCCGTTTCCTTCCGTTTGTCATCACGATATGACCACTCTGCCTTGCGACTCGGAAGCCGAGTTTCTCGAAAACACCGACGGCGTCACGTTGGCTGATTCCGGGGAGTTTCGGCATCGCCTAAACGGTGACCAATTCGCGAGTGTAGCTCGTGCCTTCCATTACAAGTTCGTTTTGGGCGTCCTCCTCCGCCACTTCCTGCCATAGGGTGATGGCCTCACGAATCGCCGCCAGCGCTTCCTCCTTTGTTGCGCCCTGTGAGTGGCATCCAGGCAAAGCCGGACAGGAAATAGAAAACCCCTCCTCCGTTTCGATGAGTACCACCGGATATTGCATCCTCTCCACGATATAATGGCACGACCGTGGTTGCAATGGTCAAACCGACGGGTTCATACCTGAGAATCACGGCGAATTCGGGTCCCTCATTTGGCCATTTTGACGGTTTTAACCGTGCCATCCCGGCCGAAGGTATGACTCCGGAGGGGGCATGGTTTGGGATTGGCTCGATCACGGGCAAAATGGGCGCCTGCATTGACGGGCTGGTACTCTACCAGCGGCTCGACATAGCGCCATTACCGGATAAGCGGCGGGACGCCGCTTCCACTTTTTCGGCATCTGATCCCGCCTTGCCCGGAGCTTTTACATTGTATACAGTTACTACAAAGGTAATGACCTGCCAAAAGCTATGACGACAACAACCGTTTTGAGTCTCCGTCTTCCCACCGAGCGGGCTGAGAGTCTGAAGAGGCGAGCACGCCGGATGGACCGTTCGGCATCTGACCTTGCCGCGCGGCTTATCGACGAAGGTTTAAGGCGGGCGGATTTTAGCATGATCGACTTCCGGGATTCCCCCACCGGACGCCAGGCATTTGTTCAGGGAACGCGAATTCAGGTCTGGCGGGCAATTACCCTGGTTCGCGAATACGACGGCGACATTGGCAAGAGCGCCGAGCATCTGAACTGGCCAGAATCCAAGGTCAAAGCGGCGCTGAACTACGCCGAGGCTTTTCCGCAGGAGATCGAAGACGCCATCGCCGACAATCGGACGTACGACTTTGAAAAGCTAAAGCGCCTCATCCCGTCCCTCGAATTGCTTCATGCACCAGCCAAAGGACCGAAGACAAACTGACCTGCATGTTGCGGTTACTTTTGGACGAGCACATTTCGAGGAAGGTGGCCGCCCAGGTAAAGAAGCGCATCCCCGGGCTGGACGTCCTTTCGATCCACGATTGGGAAAATGGACGATTCCTGGCGACAAGCGACGGGGAGATTTTAAGGGTCGCCGCCCAACAGAATTTGACGTTGGTAACCTACGACCAGAACACAATCTTCACGCACATGGCTGAAATAGCGTCGGAAGGGTGCGACCACGGGGGAATCGTTGTCGTCGACGGGAAAACAATTCGACAAAGCGACATTGGCGGGCTGGTAAAGGCGCTCGGTTGGCTGTGTGAGGCCGAATCAATGGCGGATTGGAAAAACCGCACCGTTTACTTGCAAGCTGAAGGAAGGGCATGAACGACGCACCTCCGATCAGTGGGTTTAAGTTGTCTGCAGCTCGCTGAAACTTCAGCGCAAGACAGGCTCATTGATTCCTCCTTCGGAGGGCGATGATGAGCTTGGCACTGCATTGGCTTCCCCAGCGTGGGTCAATGCCCCTTCGCCCGCTTGCTTTCATCGAAGTCTTGGCCGCCCTGTCGGGGTGTCTAACGTCGCATGCCGCTGACCTGCTTTGGACGCCCTTGCACGAGCCATCCGCAGGGGACTGGATCACTTCACTGGCCGTTTCACCGCATGATCACAATCGCATCCTCATCGGCGGAGATATCCTGGGCATCGGCCTCAGCGAAGATCGGGGCGAATCATGGCAAGAGACCTTCGGCCTGAAGAATTGGGAAATCGCCGACTTCACCTGGCATCCGACCGATCCCAACACCGTGTGGGCCGGTACCATGGGTGGCCTGTACCTGAGCCGTGACGGTGGCCGTTATTGGGCTTCCGTGCGGACAGGATTCCCACCTCCCGATCCCGGCAAGTATTCCACGCCCATCCAGAAGGTGCTGTTCGACCCGAATGATGCAAACCACCTTCTCACCTTCGGGGGGGAACCATCGGGAGTTCGATTCTCCCGGCACACCCGACTATGGCACGGTGTGGGCCAGCACGAACGGCGGCGTCGGCTGGAAACGATTGGGTGCCATCCAGGCTGGCGGTAACATCATGGCGGCTGCCTTTGCGGCTGGGAGTTCGACGAAGCTCTATGCCGCCGTGAATGATGCAGGGGTTTATTTTAGTGGGGATGGGGGTACGAACTGGGCCCTCCGGACCACCGGGTTGCCGCATCTGCATACCAAGGATTTGGTGGCCCATCCGGTCCTCGCAGACACGGTCTATGTGGCGCTGTGGAATGCCCCGCTTCCTGGTGGCGGTTATACGGCGGGTGGCATCTGGTGGAGCACGAACGCCGGGGTTAGTTGGTTGCCGCGGAACTCCGGAATACGCCAAAACACCGGGACCACCGACTCCTTCGTCACGCGGATGAAGGCCCTCGCGATTTCGCCGACCAACCCCCGTCGTCTAATGGCGGGCAGCAACGATGATCCGTACCACGACGAGCAATATGCCACCGGCATCTGGACCAGCGAGGACGACGGGCTGACCTGGCGGCAACAGAATAGTGGTCTTGCCCAACTGCGGGTCGAGTGCGTGACCGTGGACCCACATGACCCGGACCTGTGGGTGCTGGGCACGGAAGGTCGCGGCTTCTTCGTGGCGCGTTGGGCAGGTTTGTCGATCCGGAGTGAATCGTCCCAGCCGACGTGGCGACTGCTCGGACCCATTGGTGAACCGGTGCGTTTGGATGTGACCGCTGATTTCGCCGGATGGTCGCCGATCATGACGACCTCGATGCCACCACACGGAGTGCTGATATCCCCTTCCCTCTTCGCAGACCCGGCTTTTTTTCGGGGCGTGCTCAGACCATGAGCGGCTGATGAACCTGCCACAGCCCGACGGCCTCCGGTTCGCACAACGGCCTGGCACGGATAAAAACCAGCGGAACACCAGCCTCTCACCCGTGGCGCTCCGGGGTCGAAGCGAGGTTTACCTTGCGGAGCGGACGCGGTTCGAACCGCCCTGCGGACGAGACGTCCGCGTTCCCAGGGGGGGCGTTCAGCGGCGGGATGACGCTGCCACCTTGGCGAGCCGTCATGCGGCGGGGGTGGAGTGACTTCGGATGAGCGGCGGGACGCCGCTGCCACTTTCCACTGTCCTCTGTCCACTTCCCGCTTCGGTGGCGAAGCGGGGTTTCAGCCATACACCCGGACGCTTTGGGCTGGTTCATCGGGGCTCAACCCATATCGTTGCGGGCACCTTGTCCGTTGCTTCCATCGTTCGATCGGGTTGTCGCACCTGCGCCACCCTATTTTGCCTGGTGCTGGCATTGAACGTTCGCGCTGAAGTCCGGCTTCGGCGCACCGTTCTCGCCACCGACCCGCATGAACCCATCGCCCTCGATGTCGCCAAGGATGGTAGTGTCTACTTCGCCGAACGACGCGGTGCGGTGAAAGTTTACCAACCTCGTAACGGTGAGACGACGACCGTCGGTACGCTATCCGTTTTTACCGGTCCAGAGGACGGCCTTCTGGGCCTCGCGCTGCATCCCGGTTTCGAAACCAACGGCTGGGTGTTCCTGTTCCATTCCACCCCCGGAGTTCTCGAAAATCGGGTCTCAAGATTCACCATAACCGGGCACTCGTTGGACCCCGCTTCGCAGAAAATTTTATTGAGGATACCGACGTTGATTCCCAAGCCCAACCACTCGGGAGGTGGTCTCGGTTTCGATGGTCTCGGCAATCTTTATGCCTCAACGGGCGACTACACCTATGCCGACAAGTCCGACGGCTACGCTCCGCTCGACCGGCGGCCGGGTCACGAGCTGAACGATTCCGAACGCACCGCCGCCAATACCATGGATTTTCGGGGGAAGATCCTCCGTATCCATCCGGAACCCGATGGGGGGTACGTCATTCCCCGCAGCAACCTTTTCCCGCCCGGCACGCCGAAGACCCTCCCTGAAATTTATGTGATGGGGTGCCGGAATCCGTTCCGGTTTTACGTGGACCCGCGCACGGGCTGGCTCTGGTGGGGCGATGTGGGCCCCGACGCACTGGGACCGGACCCGGTACGCGGCCCGGCAGGCTTTGACGAGTTCAATGTCGCCAAAGCTGCCGGCAACTACGGCTGGCCCTACTTCACCGCCGACAATCGGCCCTACCACGCTTACGACTTCGAGGCCAAGACCAACGGCGAGGCGTTCGACCCGCTCCATCCCATCAATGAATCGCCCAACAACACCGGCCTCCGCGAACTTCCTCCCGCTCAGCCCGCATTCCTTTGGTATTCGCCTGGTCCCTCTTCGCGTTGGCCAGAGGTCGGTTCCGGTGCTCGCTCGGCCATGGCCGGGCCGGTGTACCATTACGACGCAGCGTTGATGTCCGCGCGAAAACTCCCCATCGAGTTCGATGGGGCGGTTTTCTTATTCGATTGGGAGCGGGGTTGGATCAAAGCCGCATGGTTCGACGACACCGGGCACCTCCGCACGCTCAAGCCGATCATCGACGGCATGAAGTTCAAGCGCCCCATCTGCCTCAAGCTGGGACCCGACGGGGCGCTTTACCTGCTCGAATGGGGGAGCAACTGGTCGGACAATCGGGATGCGGCCCTGGTGCGGCTTGAGGCCGCACCACCGGAACCTGAATAGTAACGCAGGCAGGGTTCCATGGTCGGGTAAAGTTTTCCTCCCGATTGTGGGCTCAGGCCAGCAGTCCCTGGACCACGTTGCCGGACACGTCCGTCAGACGGTAATCACGGCCACTCTGCCGGTAAGTGAGCCGCTCATGGTCGAGCCCCATCAGGTGCAGAATGGTGGCGTGGAAGTCATGCACGTGAACCGGATCCTTGGCCACATTGATGCCGTAATCGTCCGAAGCGCCATAGACAGTGCCGGCGTTCACCCCCGCTCCGCCAGTCGTCGGGCGACCAGGCACTGCCAGGCAAATCCCTTGGTGCTCCCGCGCTCGAGTCCATAGAGTGCCAGCGTGGCATCGGTCTCTCTCGAAAGGTCAAAGACGTCGGGCAGTTCCATCTGCATCCCGAAGGCGGTCTCGAAGGACTTGATACGGGCTGCAAGCAAAGGATCGTCGGCACGTTCTGCGAGGTGACGCCGGTTCATTTTTCCCAGCGCTCCCAGCTCCAACTCCTGCAGCCGGACGGAGGCGGCACGACGCCGGAGGTTCATCACCGGTTCCACTCCGGGAACTACCAGCGTTCCTTGATGAGCGCCTGGAAGGAAGTCACTCGCCCACACCTGGCCGCCGGCATAGGGCGTCTTCGGTGCAATGACGACGAATGACGGCAGGTGCCGGGGTGGAGCCTTGGGACTCCAGACGAGCGAGGATGAATCGGTCGATGGCCGTGCGACACCAGGTGGCGTTAGTCACCGCAGGTAACGCCGGTTCACGGACGGGTTGGAACGCCCAATGCGCCGCTCTATTGGCCTCCGCCGCCCACAACGGACCTGCGACGAACAGCAGCAGAACGAAAAGGCAATGTTTCATTCGGTGAACGAGAGGCCACGCTACAACACGAAGCGATGCACCGGAAGCCCTGGTTTTGTACAAGCGAACGGGTGTGAATCTTCCCTCGTATGGGGAGCCGAAAAGAGCTGTGGCCCTTCGGGTTGCGCAAAAATGCCCCAGGGCTTCGTTTCTCGTCGGTCACAGACCTGTTGGGCATGCTCTCTTCTCATGCCTCGCCTTGGGGCATTTTAGGTGCAACCAACTGCAAGCTATTTCGGAATCACCACACTAGGTCGACTCAGGATTTCGCTTGCGAGATGCGAGGGTATACAATCGCTCGAAGCAATCCTGATTGAAGTAACCCAAAGTCACCCGGCTTTGCGACGCGAACCGAAGCTGAAATTCGCCCAGAGAATATAGATACACCAACAAATCGACGGTTCGTTCCATTTCGAGAAGTTTCTGGCCCAACAGCTTTTCGGACAGCGAGCCCCGTCGGAGATGTCGCATTTCGATGACATGACAGAGCTCGTGAGCCAGGATGGCGACAACTGCAAACGGGCTACCCAGATACGCCGACGCTATTGTGATGTTGTACCTGCCCGCCCTTCCATTGGTGATCTTTGTTTCGCAGTGACCGGGAACCGATTGAGAATTGGAACTCCAAAAGAAAATGGGCTCCGATTCGAGACCCAAATGTTCCACCAGTGCCCAACCGACCGCCTCCCACCCGTTTTCGCCAAAGATATCGCACACCTTGGTCGCGGTGAACGGTGGTACTGTCCGCGGCGACTTGGGTAGTATTCGCATGATCTCATCGCTTCGCCGGTAAATCCAACCCTCCAGAGCCAGTTCCTCCACCTCCAATTGGTCGGCAGATCGGTAGTTCGGAAAAACTCGATCCGGGAATACATGGAGGGTCACCCATAGCTCGCCACGTTTTCGCCCAAAAAGTAGCAGCCCAAAGCGATAGCGGGATTTCTGTCCCATTCCCTGGAGCCTTAACACCTGACCATCCACGCTGCTTGGAGGCACCTGGACGGTCAGCGTCTTTTTCCGCAGCCGAAGTCTCTTTTGAGCACCCGTTGATGCCTGGCTCTGAGTCAACCATAAGGCGGCCTCCATGTTCTGTCCCCGATCAAGCTCAATGCGCAACAAAAAGTCTGCCGGTTCTTGCTTCCGAGTTCTTCCAATGCCTTTGAAACGAAGAGTGATGTTTCGGTCAATCGCGGGAGGCACCCGGTACTGAATCTTTTGTCCGCGATGTCGAAGGGTCTGAACCGTTCCCAATCGGCGTTCGGACATCCAAATGGTCTTCGCCTCATGGCGGGAGTCCGGTGATGACGATGGGCTTGAAGTCCGAGCTTCCCTCCTCCCATGGACAATTCGACGCCATGTCGCCCGGAAGTGGTCGACCAATTCCCCTGGCCATCGGAGAATGTCTACAAACGAATCCCGGACTGAACCGAACATGGTGTGAGGCCGCAATCTGCCCACCCAAATCCAGGTACCACGGAGCCCCTTCCAAACAAATCGACCTCCAAAAAAGGAAAATACTCCACCCAGGATAAACGGCCACACCGTCACTCCCATCATTTCGGGAAACTCCGAGACTTTAGGATCATCAGGAAGAAATGCCACCTCGACGGGAAGATGCGTGAAAGTCTCATCACCAATTTTGTATTTTTCGAGGAATTCGTCATTCACATCTGAATGAATTATGCACGGATTGCCGGCATCGTCATGAAATGAGACGTCTGCCGCATAGGTACTCCCCGAGGGGATGAAATTGACGCGATGTCGGGTTCGCGTGACGTTTTCCAAAACTCCCCAAGTACGGTGACCGTCGTGCTTGAGGAGCCAGTGTCGTCGGTTGACTTCGACGCCATGGTACAGCAAAAAAACTCCCAGCGGCAGGGCGAAAAAGGACCCAACCCATTCGAGAAATTTATTCCAATAGTCGTTGAATGTCGGTGATCTCATGTCGTGCCAGCGCCCGAAACCGGCTCCCTTTCGGCTTATCGTTTCCACGGAAGCTCGACCGGCGAAGCCGCCTGCCAATACTTACGACAGAGTTACAATCCTCCAACCCAATTGACGGGTCAAGCCTGACAAAAGATCAGCCTGCACAGCGCGGGCGTCTCGCAACCCACCGCAGTTGCCTTGCACCCGAGGCCGAAAACTTCAGTTTTCCCTCCAAAGGTCTTTCACTGAAGGTATTTAGCAAGCCAGGCGTGAACCGCGCCGAACCAGAACTTGTGGTTCTCGCCTTTGAGTATCCAATGGTTCTCGTCCGGGAAGACCAACAGCTTGCTCGGCACATTCAGACGCTGCTGGAGCGTGAAAAACATGATCGCATTGTTCATCGGTACGCGAAAATCCGATTCACCCACAGTCAGGAGAATCGGTGTCACAAAGCCCGTCCCCTTGTCGTGATTGCCCGCCAGCATCACCGGGCTTTGCTCGCTCCACACCGCCTTGTCGCCCCAGATGGGGCCGCCACTATTGATCTCGCGACCAAAGATCGAATCACTGGTACCCCACTGCATCCGCAGGTCGGCTTCGCCGGCGTGGGAGACGATGCATTTGTAACGCGTGGTCGTCGCCGCCAGCCAATTGGCCAGATGGCCGCCGTAGCTGGCTCCGCCCGCCGCCTGCCGCGTGGGGTCCAGGAATGGAAATCGTTTCAAAGCCTCGTCTGCGGCCTCGTTGAGCTCGTCCCCCGGCCCCTTCAGCGGATCAAACCGAATGTCTCGTGAGAACGCTTCACCGTAGCCGGTCGAACCGGTGTAATCGGTGAGGAGAACCGCATAACCAGGGGCCGCAAGCAGGTGATAGTTCCACCGCAAGACCCATGCGTCCCGCCACATGCTGGCGGCACCGCCATGGATCACGACGAAGAGTGGATACTTTTTCGTGGCGTCAAAGTTCGGAGGGCGCAGCAGCATCGAATGAATCGTTTTACCCCGACGACTGGTGAAGGAGAAATGCTCGACCGGCGCCAGGTCGAGCGCAGCGGCTTTTTCCGTGTTGAACGTGGTCAACCTTTTGAGGGCGGCTCCATTCGTACCCAGGGATACGACTTCAGGAGGATTCCCCACCGATTCCCATTCAGCGACCAAATGGCGTCCCCCCGACGCCAAACCGGTGACGCAGCCATGGTCCGCAACTTTCTCTTCCTTCACATCACTACCGGTCAACGGAACCGACCAAAGCTTTTCCAATCCGGACTCCTCGGCGGTGAACCACACCCGTTCGCCACCTGCGGGCAGGGCGAAGCGATTCACAGACCTATCCAGGGAGGCCGTCAGGACCGTCCTTTGAGCTGCATCGAACGGCCACGGAAAGCGAACCAAGCGTGACAAGCTGTAGACCTGATCGCTCCGTTCTTCCGCCGCCGTGCACAGCAATGTTTTACCATCGGGAGAGAATTGGAGTTGCGTGTAACTGTAGGAGTCGGTGGTTAATTGGCGTGGTTCTCCCCCTGCCACGGACATTTCGAAGATTTCAGTGCGGACCGGTGCCCGCGCCGCTTCATCGCGGTTGACCAATGCCGTAAAAACCACATTCGTTCCGTCGGGTGACCATTCCGCCGTGATCACCTGTCCTTCGTCGGTGTTTGGAGCTCCAAACCCGGGTGACGCAATGAGCTTCGTACCCGCGAACAGGTCGCGTGCTTGCACTCCCGCCTTTGCCTCCTGGACAAAAAGGTGCGCCTGTTTTTCATCCAGCCAACGATCCCAGAAACGAATCGGGAAGGTTTCGTAGGAACGAACGTTGTATTTGCGGTCTTTCCGTTCAGTTGCGGCCTTCTTGTTGGCCGCCTCGTCGGCACAATTCGGATAGGCGTCGCTCACGAACAACAGCTGCTTCCCATCCGGGCTCCACTTCGGCTGGCGAGCACCTAATGTGAGGCTGGTCACCCGCTCCGCCTCTCCGCCGGCCAGGGGCAGAACGTAGAGCTGAGCGACCTCGTCGCCTTCGCGCTTCGCTGAGAAGGCGACCTTGGTTCCATCGGGGCTCCACACCGCGCCACTCTCGGTGGATTTGGTCTGCGTGAGCGGCCGTGCGGGAGCGCTGCCATCGAGGGGAACAATCCAGAGATCGGCGGCCTGCTCCTTGGCGTCGTAGGCGGGCTGGGTGACCGAAAACACGGCCCACTTTCCGTCCGGGCTGGGCACGGGGGCCCCAACCCGTCTCATCAACCACAGGTCCTGATGGGTGATGGCTGGTCTGGCCGTTGCTGCCACCAAAGGTCCAGATAACAGACCGAAAACAAGCGCGAACTCGGTGAGCTTCATCGAAAAAGATTAAGTCCCACGGTGTTTCGGACACCACTTCAAAACAGGCTTTGTCCACGGTGGCAGCCCAAAGGTGGCGCCATGCGGCGTAGCGCAAATATTCCTGCCCTCCAGCTCGGACCTGAGCGAGGAATTGCGGCATGCGTTTTGCCCCTACAGGGCAAAGAAGGTGGGGGGCAAAGAAGGTGGGGGGCGATTTACCAGGGCGTTGCCCTCGGCTGTCTCATTATGCCCCGATGGGGCATGCAGAGACTCGTGGCGGACGAGACGTCCGCGTTCCCAGGGAAAGCCATCGAACTATTTTAACTTCTTCAACAACACCTTGGAATGCCGACCGCTGGTGTCATAACGCTCGCGCCGACTGGGCGGCAGGTCATCCACGCTGCCCTCGGCGAAACCGGCTTTGCTTTGAAACCAGGTAAACGCCTGGGTGGATAGCGTGTAAAGCTCGGCCATTCCCTGTTCCCGCGCTTTTTCTTCCACAAATTTCACAAGCTTGCTCCCGATCCCCAGATTCTCGTGGCTCGGAGCCACAAACAGGAAGGCCAGTTCCCCCTTCCCCTGCTCCGGATAGGAATGAAGGGCGACACAGCCGACCGGGTTCCGGTCGATTTCAAACAGGTAATAGTCCCCCATCCGTCGTTCGATCTCCACCCGGGTGCGTTTGACCAATTCTGCCGAAGCCACTGAATTTTTGGTCAGCATCAGCAAACTGCGGATATCTTTCTTCAACGCCTTTCGGATTTGCTGGTACTCGTTGGCATAGACCATGGTGCCCACGCCGTCATTGGAAAACACCTCGGTCAACAGGGCCTCATCAATTCGCCCATTGATGATATGCACCCTGGGCACTCCTGCCTCACAGGCGGTGATCGCCCATCGGGCCTTGGAGGCCACATCGGCGGGAATCTCAGTGGTCCGTTGGTTCAATAGTTGTTTGAGTTCGACCGCTGGAACCTGTCGCAGAAGCCGTCCCTGCCGATATAAACCGTCGGCGGTTCCCAGAAACACCAGTTTCGCGGCCTTCAACTGTTCCGCCAAGGCTGCAGCGATGGCGTCCGAATTCACCCGGTAGGTTCGTCCATCCCCGTCAAAACCGAGGGGTGGCACCACCGGCACAATCCCCTGCGAGAGGAGGGACTGCAGAAACTCGACGTCGATTCGTTCCACTTTGCCCGTCAACTGGTGGTCCACCCCGCCGAGGATGCCCATCGGATGAGCAATTACGGCATTGGTGCAGGCGGCCCGGAGGTCATTGACGGCGAGGCCCTCCAAAATCTCATGGGTCAAGCGGTTTGCGGCCGTCAGGGCGAGCTTCAAGGTGGCCGGGTCCGTGATGCCCGTTCCGTCGAGGTTGGACGGAGTCATTCCCCATTCCACTCCCAGAATCCGAATCTGCTCCGCAGCCCCGTGCACCAGGACAATTCGGATGTTCAACGACCGAAGAACCGCAAGGTCGAGCAACAGGTTCGGGAAGTTGTCGTCGGTGACAATTCCGCCATCGATCGCGATGACGAAGATTTTTTCCCTGAACCGCGGTATGTAGCGGAGGATGCCCCTCAGGTCGGTTGGTTTCACGAGTACGTCATGATAGCCCCGGAAGTGGACGAAGCCGACGATGAGTATTCAATCTCAAAACGCGACCTTCTTGGTGCGCAGGGACCAAAGCCTGACTCCGGGGATTGAACTCCCGACCGCAGTCGCGTATCTCAGCCACCCACATGAGTGAAATCCTCGTCATCGGCCATCGAAATCCGGATACCGACGCCATCTGTTCGGCCATCGGCTACGCGGAGTTCAAACGACGAACCGGTATGCCCAATGCCGTTGCGGCCCGATGCGGCGACACCAACGAGCGGATTGATTTCGTCTTGCAGACCTTTGGCCATCCCGCACCGAAGTTTGTTACCGACGTTTCGCCCAAGGTTCGGGATGTCATGCACGCCAAGGTCATCTCGGCGACTCCTCAGACCTCCGTGGTCGAGGCTCTGGCCATCATGGACAACAAGAATATCCGGGTCCTGCCTGTGCTGGACCAGGATCGCCGCTGCCGGGGACTCCTTTCGGTGTTCAAGGCCAGCAAATTCTTCTTTCCGGCTCCCAATCGACTGTTTGATTCCCGTCGAATTCTGGCCTCGCTCCGCAGCCTGTCCCGGGTCTTGGAGGCGAAACTCATCTGTGCCTTTGAGCCCGACCGCGAGCAGGACTTGGTCCTCATGGTCGCCGCGATGAAGTCGGTTTCCTTTCACGCCCGACTCGCCAACTACCAACCCGAAAAGCTGGTGGTGGTGGTCGGCGACCGCGAGGACATCCAGCAGTTGGCCATTGAAAAACGAGTTCGAGTGGTCGTTGTCACGGGCGGATTTGGAGTCTCGTCGGCCATCCTGGAGCTGGCTCAGAAGAACGAGGTCGCCCTCATCCTTACCCCGCACGATTCCGCCACCACCGCCATGCTGTGTCGCTCTGCCATTTCCGTGGAGCACCTGCTGCGCGAAGACTTCTTGACCTTTTCCGCCGACGAATCGCTGGCCGGTGCCCGGTCCATCGCCGCTGAATCTCAATTTCAAGCCTTCCCGGTCGTCGATGAACAGCAACGTGTGGTCGGGATGCTGTCCAAATCGGACTTCCTGAAGAAGGTCGACCGGCAGCTGATTCTGGTCGATCACAACGAACTGACCCAGGCCGTTCACGGGGCCGACCAGGTGGAAATTCTCGAAATCCTCGACCACCACCGTCTGGGAGGATTCGCCACCGGCCATCCGATTCTTTTCCGAAACGAGCCGGTTGGGTCGACCTCGACCATTGTTGCCGACTGTTTCCTCCGGCATGGAGTCGAGCTTCCCCGAGACATTGCAGGACTGCTGCTGGCCGGCTTGGTCAGCGATACCTTGAACCTGACCTCCCCGACCACCACTCACCGGGACGTTGAGATTCTGGCAGAACTGGAACGTCGCTCGGGGGTGAATGCGACGGAATTCACGGACAAGCTGTTCCGGTCCGGTTCGGTCCTGGTTTCAAAGCCCGCAGCCCAGGCGATCACGGCCGACTGCAAGGAATACACCGAAGGCGGGCATCATTTCAGCGTCAGCCAGATCGAGGAGCTAGGGTTCGATACCTTTTGGAAACGCCGGGATGAAGTTCAAGCAGCACTGGCCAGCTATCGGGACCTGCATCAATACCTCTTCGCCGCTCTCTTTGTCACGGACGTGGTCCAACAGAAGTCGCTCCTCCTGGTGGCGGCTCCCAAAAAATTCCTATCGGTCATTCACTACCCTCTGGTGGCACCCGGCGTATACGAAATGGAGGGTGTCGTTTCCCGCAAAAAACAGCTCCTTCCCTATCTCTCAAGCCTGATGGTCCGCTTTTCTTCGACGCTGGAAACCGGAGGGGAGGAGGGAAACTAGCGTTTTCGCCGAAAATCGCCTGAATTTAGACCGAAGCTCAGCGTCCGCTGGACGGATTTGTGACCCAAGATTCCTTGTGACGAACGGGAATCCGATGGGTACCTTGTTCCCATGCCTGCGCACACACTATTTTCATCGAGACGCCGCCTGGCCATTTTTGCCATTTGGAGTGCCCTCTTCACGGCTCGCCTGGTCGTGGCGGAAACTCCCAAACCGACTCACGCTTTCATGGCGTTTGGAGGAGAGACCCGATGGATCGATGCCTCGGGACACAGCGTCTGGCACTACCCGGCGGCCACCCGCGATGGATTTGTCCTTCCGGATGGACGGCTCCTTTTGGCGCTCTCAAAAAGTGATGCCCATCCCCATGGAGCCGTGATCATTGTTCGTCCCATCGCGCCGCAAGCCGGACGAATCGGAGGCTACACTTTCACCAATGAATTCACCTGGGAAGGCACCCAATCCGAGGTGAACACGGCTCAGCTCACACCCGAGGGCACTATCGTCACCACCGAGGCCGGCGACCATCCGCGCATCCTCGAACTCAGTCCGTCGGGAAAGATCGTTCTGGAGGTCCCGCTCAAGTGCCAGACCACGAACCATCACATGGAAAGCCGGATGACTCGGAAACTGGCCAACGGCAATTATCTGGTTCCGCAACTGCTCGACAAGGTCGTGCGCGAATACGCTCCGAACGGAACCGTTGTTTGGGAATACAAGACACCGGAGGAACCCGCCGAAAGTTGGCCGTTTACGGCGATTCGGCTCCTCAATGGCAATACCCTCATCAACTGCACCCACGGCAACCACGTGATCGAGGTGGATGCTCACGGAAAAATCGTCTGGCAGTTGACCAATGGCGACCTCCCCAAGCCGTGGTTGAAGGACCCGTGCGGAGCTCAACGCCTCCCCAACGGCAACACGGTGATCACCAGCTATGGTGCCGGCGAACAAAAGGTGAAGATGCTCGAGGTGACCCCAAAAAAAGAGGTCGTCTGGACCTATGAAGAACCCCAAGCCGGCGGCATCCACGAATTCCAGATCGTTGAAACCGATGGTAAACCGCTGCCCTGGCCGCCCCTGAAATAGTCCACGCGATGCCCAAAACCGAGACCATCCGACTCTCCGACTCGGTCCTGCGGACGGCCTATTGGCTTTCCAGGCGTGGAATGGGTCGCCGAAGTGGAAGCGGCATCCTGCCGCTTTGGCCTCGCTTCCGCAGATGGGGCGCGGTTCGGACCGCCAGAGGCTCGGCGGGAGCCTCGCCCTACCTATGTGACGGGTATTCGAAAGGTTATCGTGGTGAATCAAAAGGCCATTGTAGGGCGAGCCTCCCGGCGAGCCGCGGCGGTTCGTATCACCTCCGAAGTCCCCTTCGGCTCAATACTTTTTCATCGCTGTTGTCCGCGTCACCCGCAACCGCTTCACTGGCACCCTCGACACCGAGGTGCCCTTCGAACGAGAAAGGTGACGATCCCCGCAATCATTTGGGACTTGCAGGAGCGCGTCCCTCCGTCGGGAGGCTCGGCAGCCTTGCTGATGTTGCTCTGCTTCAATCGGTTACATTTGAACCGAAGGATGGGAAGAAAAGCGGTTATTTGGAAGCTGGGAATTTCTGCGCAACGACATGAGGGCACGCAGCCTACAAAGCACGGTTACTGGTTCATCCGTAGTCCCCGGGAACCCGGACGTCTCGTCCGGTGGTCGTGGCCTTGTCGTTCACGCGGGAGGTATCCTGTCCGCCGCCGGGCGAGACGCCCGGGCTCCCGGGGAGGCGGGTCGACCCTGGCCCAGCCCGGAGAAGACAGGCCCGATCGTTGGCCTCCGCTTCGTCGTCTGCCTTCTTGGAAGTTGTCTGCTGGCGATGGGAGCATCGCCCACACCGGAGCAGCTGGAATTTTTCGAACGCAAGATTCGCCCCCTGCTCACGGACCAGTGCTACTCCTGCCACAGTCATTCCGGGGAAAAGCTCAAAGCCAACCTGTTTCTCGACAGTCGGGAGGATGTCCTCAAAGGCGGCGACACCGGCCCCTCCGTGGTCATCGGTCAACCCGAGAAGAGCCTCTTGATTGAGGCGGTCGGGTACGGCAACCCCGACCTCCAGATGCCACCGAAAAAGCGGTTATCGCCGGACCAAGTGGCGGACTTGACGGCATGGGTCCGGGACGGTGCCCCCTGGCCCATCGAACAGCCCAAGACCGCCAAAAGGTCTGGCTTCGACCTTCAGAAGCGAAAGTCCGAACATTGGTGCTGGAAGCCCGTGGTCGCCTCGGCCCCACCGCAAGTCGCCGATGCATCGTGGCCGTTGGTTGGAGCCGATCATTTCATTCTCTCTCGGCTGACTCAGGCCGGACTAAAGCCAGCGCCACCCGCAGGGAAGGAAGCCTTGATTCGCCGCGTCACATTTGACCTCACGGGCCTTCCCCCGACTCCCTCCGAAATCGACGCCTTTCTAGCCGACACCTCTTCGACCGCCTGGGCGACGGTGGTGGACCGTCTGCTCGCCTCCCCGCGCTTCGGTGAACGATGGGCCCGGCATTGGCTCGATCTGGTTCGCTATGCGGAGACTCGTGGCCATGAGTTTGATCCAGCCATTCCCAATGCCTGGCAGTACCGGGACTATGTCATTCGCTCCCTCAACCGGGATGTGCCCTACAACCAATGGGTGCGCGAACACCTCGCAGGTGACTTGATTCCCGCCCGGCTGAATCCGTCGACGGGCGCCAACGAATCCGTGTTGGGAACCGGCTTCTGGTTTCTGGGCGAGGAGGTTCACTCGCCGGTCGATATCCGGCAGGATGAAACCGACCGGCTCGACAACCGGCTGGATGTCATGGGCAAGACGTTTCTCGGCGTCACCCTCGGTTGTGCCCGATGCCATGACCACAAGTTTGATGCCATTTCACAAAAAGATTATTATGCGATGGCTGGATACCTGATCAGCAGCGGTTATCGCCAGGTCCGTTTTGAATCCATCGAAGCCCACAGTCCGATTGCCTCGGAATTGGAGGAACTGCACAAAAAGCTTCGCCCCCAATTGCTCCAGGCCACTTTCAAGGCTGAACTCGAGGGCCTTCAAAAGCTTCGGGAAGTTGTGGATGCTGCTGAATGGGTCCAAAAAAGCGATCATCCGTTGAGCGAGGCTGCCTTGGATGGGAGCCGGACGGTTCAGACACTGGCTTGGTGGCGGGAATTAAAAGCCATTCGAGCCGACCGGGGACATCCGCTTCACCCGATCATCGAGCCTGCGGCCAGTTCCGACGCGGCCTCCAAAACCACCAACAGTTGGACCGTGGTGGCTGACTATTCGCCAGGGTCGGACGCAAAGACTCCCTGGCTTCAGGATGGATTTAGCTTTGGCCGGCAACCGCTGGCCCAAGGCGAGGCGGTTATCGGCGTTTCCTCAGAACGACCCCTGGCGGGTTTGAGCACCCGGGCGTCGGCGTGGCGCGAGCCATTTTGGAACGGACTTTCTGTGGAGGGTGGTGATCGGGATACCGGGCGTCTCGGAGGATGGGAACGCAGCGAGCAAACGCTGCGCTCACCCGATTTTCGGCTGGCGCAAGCCAAACTTTGGTACTTGGTTCGAGGTGCTGGGCGGGCCTATGCCTGCGTGGATTCCCACCTGATGGTCAATGGCCCGCTCCACGGGGCGCTGCTGCATGAATGGCGCGTACCATCGGACCGATGGACCTGGGTCGAACAAAACCTGGTGGATTACGTGGGGCACCACCTTCACGTTGAATTCAGCCCGATGGGAGCGGAACCAATGGCCATAGCCAAAGTGGTGTCGTCCGATGTCCGCCCGCCCTTGGATTTGACAGATATTCCGGCCGATTGGAAAAGAGCTGAAGGAACTGCGGCCGACCGGCTCCAAGCGGCCCTTCTCTCCGTGGCCGACGCCGTCATCCGTGGATGTACCGGTGGCTTTTCGACCGCCCAATGGGAGGTGGCTGATTGGATGGTCCAGCACATTGACCTGTTGGCTCCGCCCGACTCAGCCGCGCGACTGCAATTGGCGTTCGAGGCCGGCGCTCTGCTGGAGCCTCAGAAACGCCTGGCCACCCGGGTGCACGCTCATTCAGCCACGGCACCGGCCATGTTTGAAGGCAGTGGACTCGATGAGAATGTCTTGATCCGTGGTGCCTCACGACGCCCCGGAGAGCTCGCCCCCCGGCGCTTTCTGGAAGCCGTCGCCGGAACCAATCAACCTCCAATTCGCTCGGGCAGCGGTCGGCTCGAATTGGCCAACCAAGTGGCCGATCCCTCCAACCCCTTGACCGGGCGGGTGATGGTCAACCGCGTCTGGCACCACTTGTTTGGGCGCGGGTTGGTCGCCACCGTCGACAATTTCGGAGTTTTGGGCGAACGCCCATCCCATCCGGAGTTGCTCGACTACCTCGCCGACCGTTTTGTGCATGAGCAGGGTTGGTCCTTGAAGCAATGCATCCGCGAATTGGTCCTCTCCAGAACGTATCAGATGTCGAGTCGCCCCGCCGATGCAAAGGCGGAGGAATCCGATCCCCAAAATCTCCAACTGCATCGGATGAATGTTCGTCGACTCGAGGGAGAAGCCATCCGCGATGCTCTCCTGGCCGTGTCGGGTCGGCTCAATTTGAAAGCCGGGGGACCCTCGGTGCCGGTCTATTTGACTGCCTTTATGGACGGGCGGGGGCGTCCGGGTCAGAGCGGGCCCCTCGATGGGGACGGTCGCCGCAGCGTCTATCAGGAGATTCGACGTAATTTCCTGAATCCGATGATGCTGACCTTTGACACCCCGATTCCCTTCAATTCGATGGGACGACGCAACCTCTCCAACGTGCCAGCGCAGGCGTTGATCCTGATGAACGATCCCTTTGTGGTGGAACAGGCTTCGGCTTGGGCAAAAAAGGTCGAGCCGACAGCCGACGTGGAAACCCGCATACGCTCGATGTACCGAAGTGCCTTTGGACGCAACCCAACGGAGGCGGAATTGCATTCTGCCAGGGACTTCCTTCAAGAACAGGCCAGCGACTATGCCGCGCTGGACCTTCAGGACGTCCGGTTGTGGGCCGACCTCGGCCACGTTCTCTTCAACGTCAAGGAATTCATCTACCTGAACTGATATGACCGGTCATCACTGCCGCCAATTTGCCCCGCGTCCGGTCACTCGACGGGAAATGCTTTCCCGTTGTGCCCTCGGGTTCGGCGCGTTGGCGTTTCATTCACTGCTTGCCCCACAAGGCGTGCTGGGAGCATCTCCGTCGGGACCGCCCCGCGACAATCCGCTGGCTCCCCGCCGGGGCCATTACCCGGCCCGCGCGAAGAACGTCATTTTTCTCTACATGGACGGCGGTCCGTCCCAAGTCGACACCTTCGATCCCAAGCCACGGCTCATCCAGGAAAACGGCAAGCCGTTCGGGATGAAGATGGAACCGACGCAGTTTAACAACAACGGTTCCACTCTCGCGTCCCCCTGGGCTTTCAAACAGTATGGGCAAAGCGGCATCCCGGTCAGCGACTTGTTTCCCCATGTCGCCCAGTGTGTCGACGATCTGGCGATCATTCGATCAATGACCAGTGAGTTCTCCGAGCACACCAACGCCAACTATTTCCTCCATACCGGCAGCGGACTTCAGGGTCGTCCCAGCATGGGGGCCTGGGCGGGCTACGGACTGGGCACCGAAAACGCCGACCTGCCCGGATTTGTGGTTTTAAATGGAGGACTGATTCCACCGGGTGGGTTGGATAATTTCAACAGCGGCTTTCTTCCCGCCTCGTTCCAAGGATCGGTCTTTCGTCCCGGCGGGCAGGCCGTCGCCAATGTCGAGCCCACCGAGGGTCGTCCGGAGCTGCAACAGCGAAAACTGGCTCTGATGCGCCAACTGGATGCGGAGGTGGTTTCCCGTTACGGCAGCCTGGACAGTCTCGAAAGCGCCATCTCCAACTATGAATTGGCAGCCCGGATGCAATTGGCAGTGCCCGATTTGATGGCGATTTCGCGCGAGTCGGCGGCCACCCGGGAATTGTATGGCTTGAACGCACCCGCCGAGGGCACCCGCACTTTTGGGACACAATGCCTGCTCGCCCGGCGCTTGGTGGAGCGCGGTGTCCGTTTCGTCGAACTCACCTGTCCCAACGGTGCCGGGGATCGCTGGGACCAACACGGAAATCTAAGGGGCGGCCACGAAACCAACGCGCGCTTTGTCGACCAACCGATTGCGGGGCTGCTCAAGGACCTTAAATCTCGAGGCCTCCTGGATTCCACCCTGGTCGTTTGGAGCGGCGAGTTTGGGCGGACGCCATTTGCCCAGGGAAGCGATGGACGAGACCACAATCCCTTCACCTTCAGTATGTGGATGGCGGGCGGCGGGATTCGCGGCGGTACGATTTTTGGGGCATCCGACGAATACGGTTACAAGGCGGTCGAGAACAAAGTCAGCATCCATGACCTTCATGCGACCATGCTCCACCTCCTCGGCATGGACCATACCCACCTCACCTTCCGCTACAGCGGTCGGGACATGCGCTTGACCGATGTCTATGGCGAGGTGATCACCGGGGTTCTGGCGTGAGCCGAAGGCAGGGCCGCCATGCAGGGCTGAAGTGGCTTGTAGTGGGCGTCACTTGGGCGCTACTGACCTCGAACAGTCATGCTGCCGGTTCGGCCTCCAGTTGGCATTTCAAGCACGTCACGACATTGACCGGGGAACCGTTTGCTTGGAAAACCAACGAAGTCCCTTCTGCGACAGCCTTTGTTTTCCTGAGCACCGACTGTCCGATTGCCAACAGTTACGCCCCGGAGCTTCAGCGAATTCAAACGGCTTATTCCCCTCACGGGATTCAATTCCGGGCCGTCTATTGTGAACCGACCGAAACTTCCGAGACACTTCGCCGGCACCAGGAGCAATATCAACTGACGATTCCTTCGCTTCGGGACCCACAGCAGGAATTGGCACGGTCATTACAGGTCAGCCGGACCCCGGAAGTGGCCATCGTCGATTCCAAAGGCAATCGCATTTATCGAGGCCGAATCGACGACCGACACTTGCGTCTAGGCCAGTCGCGTCCCGAGGCGACCACCCACGAATTTCGCGATGCCTTGGAGGCCGTCCTGATCGGACGTCCGATTCCGGTGGCGGAAACGGTGGCGGTCGGGTGTCATCTCCCTCCGCTGCCATGAAAGGGAATTCTCCACTGCCCCGCCGTCGTCCAGGCTTTTTTCGAAGCCTCCATTCGTGGCTGTTCTTTGCCGTCGCGGCTTTATGGTCCGAGGCACACGCCAAAGACGTCGTCACCTTCAACCGCAATGTGGCCCCCATCCTCTTCCAGAATTGCTCGACCTGCCATCGTCCCGGCTTGTCGGCGCCTTTCTCACTCCTGAACTACGCGGACGCGCGCAAACACAGCGCCGAGATCGTGGATGTCACTCAACGGCGCTACATGCCACCCTGGCTGCCCGACGCGGAATGCGGGCACTTCGTGGGCGAACGGGTCCTGAGCCCTGAATCCATTTTGACCTTTAAAAAATGGGTCGAAGGCGGCATGGAGGAGGGACGCCCCGAGGATTTGCCTGCACTGCCCAAGTGGGCAGAGGGATGGCAGTTGGGGCCACCCGACCTGGTGGTCACGATGCCCCAGCCGTACCTCCTGGCACCGGAGGGCAAGGATGTCTATCGCAATTTCGTCATCCCCATCCCGCTGCAGAAGCGCCACTTCATCCGAGGGGTCGAGTTCCATCCCGGAAATCAACGCGTCGTTCACCATGGCTTCATTCAATTTGACTCGACCCGAAAATCGCGGGGAATGGCGGAAGGCGAAACACCCCCATCGTTTCCAGGAATGGAACTGCCCGAAACGGCTGTCATGCCCGGTGGACAAATGCTCGGATGGCAGCCCGGCAAGGTTCCCTACTTTTCACCCGACGGACTTTCCTGGGTCCTGAATCCGGGCAGTGACCTGGTTCTCCAATTGCACCTGCATCCGTCGGGCAAACCGGAACCCGTTCAGGCCAGCGTTGGATTCTACTTCACGGACCGCCCTCCCACCAACAGCGCGTTTCGGATGGAATTGGTTCGATTCGACCTCGATATCCCCCCGAACTCGACCAATTACGTGGTGGAACATACCTACTCCCTTCCCATTGATGTTCAACTGATGGGGATCAGCCCGCACACCCATTATTTGGGCCGGGACCTGTCCGGGTATGCCATCCTACCCACAGGAGAACGAAAATGCCTGATTCACGTCCCCGACTGGGATTTCAACTGGCAGGGCGACTACCGATTTGTCGACCCGGTTTTTCTTCCCAAGGGCACCTCCCTGCACATGCGGTACCAGTTCGACAATTCGACCGGCAATCCACGGAATCCGTTCCATCCGCCGCAGCAGGTCAAGTATGGCCTTCAAACCACGGATGAAATGGCCGAACTCTGGTTCCAGCTCCTGCCCATCCGGCCGGCGGACGGACCGATCCTGGGTCGGGATTACACCCAATTCCGACGCCAGTTCATGGTGGAGTATTATGAGGGTCGACTGCGGACCAATGCCAGGGACGGCCTGGCTCATCTCAAGCTCGCGTCCGCCTATCAATTTCTTGGACGGGCCGAGGAAGCCTTCGACCACTTTTCAATCGCCGCCCGGCTGCTTCCCGACGACGCCCGGGCTCACTACGAACTCGGCTATCAATACCTGATGCGCAATCGCTTTACTGAAGCGACTCCCGAGCTGGAGATTGCCGTCCGACTCGACCCCAAGGACCACCAGTCCTTCGGTTGCCTGGGCATTTCACAAATGGGTGAAAGAAAGTTGGACCAAGCAGAAAAGAATCTCGAAAAGGCCCTACAGCTCAATCCCGACGATACCCTCGCCCGTCAGTATCTGAACCAGCTAAAAGCCGGTCGTTGAGTTCCTTGTCCTGGTCCTGCGGACGGCCTGATGGCTTCGCGAGATAAACAAATGGCATTGGACGCACACGAAGAAGGCACGAAGAAGCATGGAACAAAGAACGGCAAGGATGTCCGAAGCACTATTGCAGGTCTCCAGATGGATTCTTGCCTCCCTTTCCTAGCTCCCGAGTTCCCCATTTCGCCCGAGGAGTTCGGGCATTTGGTCCCCTCTGTTTTTCGCGTTTTCTTCTTCATCTGCGTAAATCTGTGTAAATCTGCGGATACCTCCTCTTCGGGCCACGCCCATACTCTTGCCAAAAGATTTTCGCCGAAACTCCCGGTTGAATCCCAGCCCCACCGGCATCACTCTGCCCCCTCGACGTACCCACCATGACCTTCCTGCCGATTGCCTTGCGGGAGTTGCTCGTGGCCTCCAGGAGGCCCGCAACGTTTCGCATCCGGTGGATCACGGCCACCGGGGGGGCCATGGCAACTCTTCTCTACTGGCTGACCCATGCGGGAAACCCCTCTGGCAGCCAACTCCTCGCCTGGCTCGCCACCGCGGCCTTTTTTTGCTCAGTCCTGGCGGGAGTCTTTCTGACCTCGGATTGCCTGAGTGAGGAACGGCGCGACGGCACCTTGGGACTCCTCTACCTTTCCGGCCTCGGTGGGATCGAGGTGGTTGCGGGTAAACTCCTGATTACCGGACTCAACGCCTTGTTGGCGCTACTGGCACTCCTGCCCATCATGGCCTTCGCCTGGCTCCTGGGTGGGGTTGCTCCCGGTGAGTTCTGGCGGGCCGCCATTTCTCTCATCAATACCTTCTGGGTATCCCTGACCATTGGGTTGTTCACCTCGTCCTTCCATCGAGGGCAACGACAGGCTCTCGGCTCCGCGTTTGGCGTCATTTTGTTTTGGATTCTTGGACTGGGCGGGCTCTTCCTCGTTCTCCACCCCAGCCACACCCATCTCGCCTTGGAATGGGCGGCCGGAGTCAGTCCCGCCGTCTCATTCCTCCGGGCACCCGACTCGGTCTATCGAAGCGACCCGGGATTATTTTGGAGTACCCTCCTCCTGTCTCACACCTCCGGATGGGTCTTTTTTGCGGCTGCCAGTATGGCCCTCTGGCAGGTCCCTCTGGCCCCCACGGCCACCTCAAAGACTGACCCGTCGATATCGCAGCCTTTGGAATCGGTGTTCAATCGGCTCCGAATGGGTAAAGCTTCCCGTCCTCTTTCCCCACCGCTCTTGGATGAGAATCCGTTGTTGGCCCTGCTGATGGCGCGGCAATCCGGCGACACTTGGATATGGCTCCTGGTGGCTCTGACCCTTCTTGTTTCGAGCAGTAATCTCCTGTTCAACGGACCCGCCGCATCACCCTTTGGGTTGAGCTTCTTTGTGGCCGCGGGAATGAACGCGGGATTCCTGAATCTTCTGATCACCATCTTGCTGGCCAGCACCAAGGCCCTCTACGCCTGGCACGCCTGCGATTTCTTCGCCACATCCCGACGTCAACAAGCCTTGGAGGCCATCCTGACCACACCAATCAGTGACCGGGCTCTTTTAGCGGGAATCCATAAGGCCCAACGAAAGAAATTTGTCCTCCCCTTCACGGTGCTGGCCATTGGATTAACCATGGTGGCGTTGTTTCAATTCGCTACAGGTGCATCGCGGTTCAGCCGAGTCGATTATTTGGGGGCCTGGTTCTATGCCATGATCACCCTGCCCCTCGATTTGGGCGCCCTTTCCTGGTTGGGAATTCTTCTCTCCTTGCGCGACCGGCGGCCCGAGTGGGCCTTCGCCAAAACAGTCGGACTGGTCATTCTATTGCCCGCCATTCTCTTCTTTATTCCCAGCGCCCTGATCACGGGATCCATCTTCGGCTACGCCCAGGGAAAATTGCGCAAACCTATCCGCCACCTTCTCGAGAAAAACCCGGCACAACGGACTTCCCGCAGTTCCAACATCCCCCTCTGGAAGCGGCAGGCCGGATACGGTTCGAACTGATCACCCGTCCCAAAGCTGATTCACGATTGCCGTTCGCTACTGAAATCCGAACACTGGAGTCATGAGGAATCCCATCATCCTTGCACTGGACCTCCCGACAGCGGCCGAGGCACTGGCAGTGGCTCAAGCCGTTGTGCCCTGGGTTCGTGCCTTCAAAGTGGGTAAAGAGCTGTTTGTCAGTTCGGGCCCCCGCATCGTCGAGCAACTGCGTGCCACCGGGGCCAGTGTCTTTCTGGACCTCAAGTTCCACGATATCCCCAATACCGTGGCCAAGGCCGTCGCTGCCGCCGTCCGACTCGATGTTCAGATGCTCACCGTCCATTGTTCCGGCGGACGGGCCATGCTCACGGCCGCCGAGGCCGCCGCCCAAAATACGGCATCTGCCCTGGGAATTCATCCCCCGCTCGTCCTCGGCGTCACGGTCCTGACCAGCATGGACTCCCACACATTGGCCGAGTTGGGAGGCGAAACCAACCCGGCGGTGCAGGTGGAACGTCTGGCCCGATTGGCCGTCGACTCCGGCTTGCGGGGACTGGTCTGCTCTCCCCGGGAACTCGCCCAATTGCGTCCCCAATTGCCAGAGGGGACTCAGTATGTGACACCCGGCATCCGGACCGGTGCCGAACCGCCCGACGATCAAAAGCGAACACTCAGCCCTCAGGAAGCGATGGAAGCCGGAGCCACCTGGCTGGTGATTGGCCGTCCGATTTACGCCGCCCCGAACCCAGCGGAAGCGGCTCATCGCATCTGGACTTCCATTCAGGCGACCCCGCTTGAAGTGGCAGAGCGCAACGCACGATCTGACACTTTCCATAAACCGTCCACCTCGCCGTAAAGCAGACCATCCTGAGCCCGGGCGATTACGGGCGGGATACTTTCAAAAAAACGGCTTCTGGCGACACCCTGGACATGGGTGGATTCTGAGGTGGTCCGAACCGCCGCGGCTCACCGGGAGGTTCGCCCTACCATGGCTTTGGAGGGTATCAATGTAAGCTACTGAACTCCAGCCACATTGGTAGGGCGAGGCTCCTGCCGAGCCGCGGCGGTTCGGACCTCGCCAGTCGCACAAAAGCAAAGCCTATAGGCCGTCCGCAAGTTTGCCCCAAACGGGGCAAAATGTGACAGCCCATGGCAACGCCATGGGTCCGGTCCCCCCAATTGACCCAGCCCTGAAGGGGGAAAGAGCGATTATAGCGTCAGGTTTCGCCTGTCCGCCGGTTGACGAAGAAATCACCACGTCGCCAACACGCGTGCCGCCGCCTGAACCGTCCGATCGATGTCCGCCGGGGTATGGGCGGCCGAAATGAATCCGGCCTCGAACTGGCTGGGTGCCAGGAAAATACCCTCGGACAACATGCCGTGGAAAAATTTGGCGAATCGGGCGCGGTCCGATTTCATCGCATCGGCCAGGTTGTTCACCGGACCCGCGGTAAAGTAGCCGCAGAACATCGAACCAATCCGCTGCCAGCACACAGGGATGCCTGCCCGGCGGGCGGCATCGACCATTCCCGCTTCCAATTGTTCCCCCAAGGCATCCAGATGCGGGTAGACCTTCGCGTCCTGGAGTTCGTCCAGAGCGGCCAAACCTGCCGCCATGGCCAGCGGATTTCCGCTCAAGGTTCCCGCCTGGTAGACCGGTCCCAGCGGAGCCAGCAGGTCCATGATCTCGGCACGACCTCCAAAGGCCCCCACGGGCAACCCGCCTCCGATGATTTTACCGAAGCACGAAATATCGGGCTTCAGTCCGTAAACCTTTTGAGCTCCAGCCCCGTGTCCCAATCGGAATCCGGTCATCACTTCGTCAAAGATGAACACCGCTCCATGTTCCCGGCAAAGATTGGCGATGGCCTCGTAATATCCGGGAAGGGGCAGATAAAGCCCGGCATTGGCCGGAACTCCTTCGATGATGACCGCGGCAATCTCGGTACCGCGCTGGGAAAAGGCCGCCCGAATCGCCGCTTCGTCGTTGAAGGGAAGGACCATCGTGTGCCTGGCAAAATCCGCCGGAACCCCGGCGCTGTCGGGATGCCCAAAGGTCAGGGCCCCCGACCCGGCCTTCACCAGGAGCGAATCCGCATGACCGTGGTAGCATCCGTCAAACTTGATGATCAGGTCCCGCTTGGTGAATCCGCGGGCCAGGCGAATGGCCGACATGCAGGCCTCCGTGCCGGAATTGCAAAAACGAACCTTTTCGATGCTCGGGACCATCGACTTGACCCGCATCGCCAGTTCGACCTCGAGGGGATTGGGGACACCGAAGCTGGTGCCACGCTCGGCCGCCATCTGAATGGCCCGGATGATCCGGGGATGGGCGTGCCCCAAAATGGCAGGTCCCCAAGTGCCGACATAGTCCAGTAAACGATTTCCGTCGATATCGAGGAGGTAGGCACCCGAAGCGGACTGGACAAAAAAGGGCGTGCCACCCACCGCTCGAAACGCCCGCACGGGGGAATTGACCCCACCCGGCAAATGCGCAAGAGCTGTTTGGAACAAAGCCTCGGACCGTTGGCGTAACTGCATGGAGAAAGTCTAGCCCATCTCGACCGAAGTTTGAACATTTTCCACTGCAAGTCGCCTAGTGCTTGGTACAGAATTAGCTATATTCATCGGACTTTCTGCATGGCTGCCCTGCGATTCATCGGTGTGTTGCTGGAGGTGTTGATCCTGTTCAACTCCATCATCCTGGTCCATGAACTCGGACATTTCCTCGCCGCCCGATGGCGGGGCATGGTCGTGGACCGGTTTAGCATCTGGTTTGGCAAGCCCCTGATTCAGAAAAAGGTGGGCAACGTGGTCTTCTCTCTGGGCACCATCCCTTTCGGAGGCTTCGTTTCTCTCCCTCAAATGGCTCCCATGGAATTTCTGGAGGGACGGACGCTCCAAAACGGTGAACCGATGCGCCCGGTGGGTGCTGTCGACAAGATTATTGTCTCCATCGCCGGCCCTGCCTTCAGCTTGGGATTGGCCTTCGTATTCGCCACCATCGTCTGGTGGGTGGGCACGCCAACCAGTGAGGCCGAATCCACCACGGTCATCGGCTACGTGGAGAAGAATTCCGCCGCAGCCCAAGGGGGACTTCAGCCGGGGGACAAAATCATTTCTGTCGACGGGCATTCGGTGGAGCGCTTCACCGGACCCGGCAACTCGGTGGCCATGCGCATCGCTTTCGGTGAAGAAAAGACGGTCCGCATCGAGTATGAGCGGGATGGCGCTCGAAAAACCGTGGACCTGCTGCCGACCAAGGACCCGGTCAAGGGCTGGCAGCGCGAGAACATCCGACGTCTCCCCATCGAACCAGCCGAAAAGGCGGTCGTGGGCAAGGTTATCTCCCCGAGCCCGGCAGAGCGGGCGGGGTTGCGTCCGCAAGACATTGTTCACGCCATCAACGGTCGGAACATTTTTCACCCCCAAAACGTCGTGGATATTCTCCAGACCAACGGCGTTCTTCCCCTCCAGTTGGATGTCGAGCGCGATGGGCAACGCATCCAGCTGAGCGCCACCCCGGAGATTCCTCTGAAAGGGAGCGACGCACGGCAGCCACGGCTCGGCATTGCCTGGAGTCAGTACTCGATCATCACCATGAGCCACCCGCTGCCTTGGGACCAGGTGGGCGGTGTCCTGGAAAGCATGTACAGCACCCTGCGCGCCCTCGTTTCGCCCAAGTCCGAGATCAAGACCCAGCAAATCTCGGGTCCGGTGGGAATTTTGGGCACCTATTTTACTCTCTTCCAAAGTGAACATGCCATCCGGCTGGTCCTCTGGTTCAGTGTCCTCCTCAACGTCAACCTGGCGGTCATGAATCTGCTGCCCATCCCCATGCTGGACGGCGGACACATCGTCCTGTCTCTGGCCGAGTTGGTCCGCCGTCGTCCATTGAGTGAGCCCATTGTCCGGTGGGTGCAAACCTGCGGGGCAGTCGTTGTGATTGGCTTCATCCTTTATGTCACCTCGTTTGACGTCCGGGACCTGCGGGGCCGAGGGGCAAAACCGGGCAAGGCCAACCCCGAAGAGCTCATCTTCAGTCCCGGAACCGACTCTTCGTCATCCTCACCATCCTCGACACCGCCCGCGTCTGTCTCACCCAACAAACCCTAATCGGACAACCCGTCCTTCGCACACGGGTTGACGTCCCCCGTTTCTTCCGCCAATTACAGGGGCGCGTCATGAAGTATTGCCCGTCGGTCTTTCAGTTTTCCCGTCGTCCCTCCCGTGAGGTCGTTGTCGGCGACCCCAATCGGGGCGGGGTCATCATCGGCGGCCATCATCCCGTGGTACGTCAGTCCATGCTGACCTGCGACACCATGGACACGGCGGAATGCGTCCGCCAAACCCTTGAATTGGTGGCTGTGGGCTGCCAGATCGTCCGCATCACCGCCCCGACGGTCAAGGATGCCGCCAATCTGGAAGCCATCTCTGCAGAACTCCGAAAGCGCGATTGCTGGGTCCCGCTGGTGGCCGATATCCATTTCAAGCCGGAGGCGGCCATGGAGGCGGTCAAGTGGGTGGAAAAGGTGCGCGTCAATCCCGGCAACTATGCCGACCGGAAAAAATTCGCTGTCCGCGAATACACCGATTCCGAATATGAATCGGAATTGCAACGGGTGGAGGAGCAGTTTGCCCCGCTGGTGATCGAGGCAAAAAAGCGCGGCCGGGCGCTCCGCATTGGTACCAATCACGGGTCATTGTCCGACCGGATCATGAACCGGTACGGCGACTCTCCCTTGGGCATGGTTGAAAGCGCCCTCGAATTCGCCCGTATCTGCCGCCAGAACGACTTCCACGCCTTCGTGTTTTCGATGAAATCGTCGAATCCCAAGGTGATGATCGAATGCTACCGCCTGCTCGCCGCCCGTCTTGATGAGCTCGGGCCCGACTGGAACTATCCGCTGCACCTCGGGGTCACGGAGGCCGGCGAAGGCGAGGATGGACGCATCAAGTCCGCCATCGGCATCGGATCACTGCTAGCCGACGGTCTGGGCGACACCATCCGCGTTTCCCTGACCGAGGACAGCCCGCGCGAAATCGCCGTTTGTCGCGACCTCCTCGAGAATCTCCCCCAATTGGTTCAGGAATCCACCGGGCTCCCAGACATAGCCCCCCCTTGGGACCCCTATACCTACCAACGGAGAAAATCCGCGGAATCCGCCTTGGGAGATATTTTGGGCGGAGGCGAACAAACTGTCCGCGTGGTGGTGACGCGGGCCGTCTTCGACCAGGTGGCCCCTCGAATTTCGCCGAAAGCCGACGTCAAACCCGAGGCCATTTACGAAGACCTCAACCTGTTGGAACTGAATCCCCTTCAAGCCGAAGGATTTGATACGATCCCGTGTGACACTCAGTGGGTGACCGTCGCGGACGGAGTTCCCCTACCCCCCATCAGCGCCTTTCGATTGCTGGCCACCCGACTGAACCAGGCCGGTCGCACCAATCCCATTCTACTGAAAGACTGCCTCGCCTTCGAACCGGTGCCATGGACGCCCGATGCCGCCCTATTGCGCGCTGCGGTCAGTGTGGGAGCCCTGCTGGCCGACGGCGTCGGGGATGCCATCCTGGTTCGGGGCGAAAGCGGTGCCGGACAATCCCTGCGCCTGGCCTTTAACCTTCTGCAAGCAGCCGGCTGCCGATCCTTCAAGACCGATTACGTCGCCTGTCCGAGCTGTGGTCGGACCCTGTTCAACCTTCAGGAAGTAACCGCCCGCATCAAGGTGAGGACCCAACACCTGAAAGGCGTCAAGATCGCCATCATGGGATGCATCGTGAACGGTCCGGGCGAGATGGCCGATGCGGATTTTGGGTACGTGGGAGGTGCCCCGAAGAAAATCAACTTGTACGTCGGCAAGACCCCGGTCCGATTCAACATTCCAGAAGCCGAAGCCGTCGACCGTCTGGTCGACCTGATTCAAGAGCGCGGCAAATGGGTTGACCCGGCGAGTGTCGCAGGCTGACCAAAATCAGGCGCGTTGGGAATTGCAGCTCAGTGTGCCACCCGTAGGCGCAAACGGCCCGGTTAGCATCACGGGTGCCACCTATGGGCTGATAGCCCGCCCCAACGGGCGTCGAGCGGCGGCGCAGGTTTTCCTACATTCCAAAAAGCAGAACTTCTCCTTACCGGTCGATTCGGCTGCAACCTATTGAATCATAGTTACATCGGTAGGGCGAGGCTCCTGCCGAGCCGCGGCGTTTTAAACTACACCCATTTCGCAGAGTCGAAGCTAATTGGCCGTCCGCAGGACCGAGGCTCCCGCCCAGCTGCGGCGGTCCGTGCCACGACCGCCCCGTATGGTATACCCTGACTGACACCGGAGAACCACAGGTTCGGTGCTGCCTTTTCGCAGGTCTCCAAGCCTGCAGGGCTGTCCGACCGACCGGATCGCCTTGCAACGGGCTCCAAATGAACCTGTAAGATGGGGTGGTTGAGATCGACTCAATCGCAAATGGCACACTCATCGAGTCGGAAGTTGACGGAAGAATACATGGATACGGAATCGGAATTGACCCGACGGGAATTAATGGTCAGCTGGGCTTTGCGGCTGATTGCCGCCGGGATCATGCTGGAAACCTTGTTTTTCAAGTTCACCGGCGCAAAGGAGTCGATCTGGATTTTCACCCAGATGAACATGGAATCGTGGGGTCGATATGGTCAGGGGCTCTGGGAACTTTCGGCTGCGGTCCTGTTGCTGTTTCCGGGCACCGTTTGGATGGGTTGCCTCCTCACTTTAGGGGCCATGGGAGCGGCGCTCCTCAGTCACTTGGTAGTGCTCGGCATCTCCATCATGGGTGATCACGGCGTGCTGTTTGGCATGGCGTGCACGGTCTTTACTTCCAGCTTAATCACCCTTTGGCTCCATCAGCGATCGGTCCCATTCATCACCCCGCTGAATGACTATCCGAGGTAAGCAGCAACCGTAGTTCCGCCCCGGTGACCGGTCCGAGACGGGTTGCAGTAAACGGGAGTTTGCACCGACTCACGTTCTGCGACTCCACGATTCTCGTGGAGCCGAGTGTTGCTCGATCTACCGCGGCTCACCGGGAGACTCGCCGAGGTGCCTTCAGAACGGGAGAGGTGATGATCCCTGCAATATTTTGGGACTTGCAGGAGCGCGCCCCTCCG
>CAITXU010000109.1 GCA_903896505.1 uncultured Verrucomicrobiota bacterium
ATGAGCAGCGAGCAGTGGATCTGAATGGCCCTCTTGCCGATCTCCTTCGTGGGATGAGCCTCCATCGCGCACAAGAATCCCAGTGGATCTTTCCCTCACCGGCAATGGCCGACGGACACGTCACCACCTTCGCTCCGCTGCTTGCTCGCCTCAAGGATCGAGTCCGGCGTGTCCTTGGAGACGGTGTCGACGCCGAGGCTTTGAACCGATTCAGCTTCCATGACTGCCGGCACCATTTCGTGAGCTACTGCGTCATGTCTGGGATCGACTTTCTGACCATCGCTCGTTGGGTGGGCCACAAAGACGGCGGAGTGCTTATCGGAAAGGTTTACGGACACCTCAGCGCCGACCATTGCCGCCTCGCGGCGAGCCGTCTGCGGTTCGATTGAGAGGAAAAATCCGCACTCGCTGTGCGGACGGCCTCAAATAGTCCTCACAACTAAGGTCACAGAAGCCCCATGTTTATGCGGGTTTCGCAGCCATTTCACTTTTCGGAGAATACCGCACGACTTTCGATTGCCGCGGCGAACCACGAGTGAGAGATCTTACTCGTGAATATAGCGTTTCATCGTGTTCCAGGTGGTTCAACCAATTCACTCCCAGTCATACCAGCGCAGTGGGTGTGGGAGGAATTTGGTATCTCACGAGGTACGGGGTACCGGTTGATCCAAGACGGTCTTCTCGAAAAGACCTACCTCAACGGCAAGCTGTTCGTTACCCGGGCAAGTCTCGACCGCCTCGTGTCGTCGATGCTACGAGGCGAACTGAGTTCCCCACTCCTTCGCCGGCGCGGCCGCCGTCCCAATGCTGCCGCCACTCCCTCCGTCGCGACCGCCACAATCATCTCGTGACCCCATGACGCCCTACCTCCAACACAGCCAGTCCTCCAGCGTCAGTGGCTCTTCGGTGCGTACCACTAGGCGGTGCAGTAGCCAGATTGACCGCCGGGCCGAACGCGACGGAAACCTTCGCCCGGAGGCCCACGACCGCGCCGACGCGTACGAGGTGCCCAACAAGGCTCCCAAAGCGGCCACCGACATCTTGGAACGCTCGCGAACAGCGCCAAGCATGGCCACGGCTTCACGTCCAGTCGGCTCCGAAAGACGAGAAACACGCAGCGTCAGTGCACCTCCGGAGGCGAACCGCGTGTCGCCGGCGGCCGAGTCCAGCATGTCTGACACTCGATATGGGAACGTCGAGTCATCGCGTAGAATCGTCATAGCGCCATCGTCCACTGCAAGAGGCGAGGAGCGAGCTCTAGTCGTGGACGTAGTCGGTCCGGCTGCCTCCATTGAAGGGCTGCAATTGGCTTTAGCGAGGTTTGCATTCCGACCCCCATCCGGAGGACTTCCGGTATCGTGCGACGTGCTGTGGGCAGTTCTGGACGCGTTTGGAGTCTGGTTGGCCAAGGGAGATTCCGGCCGCGCTCAAATCGGCCGACTGCGAGCGTTTGCTGGGCTGTTGGGGGAGGGTAATCGAAGGGCCATTCTCATTCTGAAGGAGTTCCACCATGACTGATTTCAACGCCATCGCTCAAGCCGCATTGCTAAACGCTGACCAACTCCTCCACGAGTGGTTCCCCAACGGCCAACGGCACGGCAAGGAGTTCAAGGTGGGGTCGCTTGCCGGGGAGCCGGGGCAATCCCTCTCGGTGAACATAGAGACCGGCATTTGGAAGGACTTCGCAGCCGGGAAAGGCGGTGGGGATCTGATCTCGCTCTACGCGGCGTGTAAGGGAGTCTTGCAGTCAGACGCCGCTCGCCACATCGAAGGAACCAGTGGGCGGTTTGCCCCTACTGCGGAACCTACCCCCAAGCTCCAGTCTGAGTTCCAGCAAATGCCGCACGCTATAGAAGGTGCGCCAAAGCCAGACTTCAATCATCGAACGTTGGGTTATCCAAGTGCGACGTGGGGTTACTGCGACTCCGTTGGGCGTCTCGTTGGGTATGTATGCCGGTTCGATCCGTCCAATGGGAAAAAGCAGATCTTGCCCATGACTTGGTGTTGCGATCATCTGGGCAAAGAGGGCTGGCAATGGAAGGCGTTCAAGGGACCTCGGCCGCTGTTCAACCTCCCAGAAGTACTCGCGGACCCCTCAAAGCCGGTCCTCGTTGTAGAAGGAGAGAAGACAGCGGTATCAGCTCAGCGCCTTGTTGGGGACGCCTTCGTTGTCACGACGTGGTCAGGCGGATCCAGCGCTGTGCCGCAGACCGACTGGACGCCTCTTGAATGCCGCCAAGTGTACATCTGGCCGGATGCTGACGAAGCCGGACACAAGGCAGCAAACCAAGTCCATTCACAGCGGGTGCATGACAAAAGCAGGGAAAGGTTAGGATTCGGCCCTTTTTTTGATGCAAGGTGTCTAGCTGCTAGACAGTATTGCGTCATGAACAATG
>CAITXU010000110.1 GCA_903896505.1 uncultured Verrucomicrobiota bacterium
GCTGACCAGCGCGCCAAGTTGCACCACCGGCATAAATCACCGTGTTGGTGCCGGAACCATGAACGTGGAAATCCCGCCAGCGCCAGCTCCTCGAACCGTCGCCATTGCTCAAACCGTCACCGATGCCTCCGACGGGCTCTTCATATGCAATCGTTGGAGTCGAAACCCAACCGCCACCCGCTTTCGGAGCGTAACGAAGAATGATGTGTTTGTGGGAGCTGTAGAGCGCCCGATTGCCGTCTGGACCGTCGTCCAAGGCCACACGCCACCAAAAATTCACCGCACTGCCCTGATTGCCCTGTCCTGCATCAGTCACATCAATTCCGAGTAGGGTCGGCGGGTTTGCAATTTCGGAAAACGCGAGGCCCAATGGAGCACCTGTCGCCGCATCAATCCAGATCAACGAATGGTCAGGATATTGGGCAGCCAGCGCCTTCTGCGCCGCCGTCAGCCCGGGATCGGTCTCGTTGATGCCGTTTTCTCGGACTTCCAACAGAAGCTTGGTTGCGTTGTAGCGAAGCAAACCGGCGTAGGAGCTAATCGTCTCCGTTCCGTCTTGATTGTCATCGGGGACAGGCGCATTGGGCTTCACCAAAATGGGAAGTTTATTGGCGGCGCTGACTCCGAAGGAGCCGTTGATATGCTGATACCACACCGGAGTAATCTCCTGTGCGGAAGCCAACTGGGCCGCCAAAATGGCAGCAACGGTTGGCAAGAGTGCTTTAGTCAGTTTCATGATTCGATTTGACGACACGTACCCAAGTGCAGCGGCCACGCCGCACGGAATCCACACCACCTATTGACGAACTTTACGCAAAACGGAACTGACTCGTAACCTGAATGGTCACATGTCGCGGTCCTTCTGTTTCGAGTCCGCCCGCTCGCAGTGTAATTTCACCCCAAGTGGTAGGGGCGAAATGGTCCTCAAGTCGAGCGGTAAATCGACACTTGTAATCGATTGTTGGGACCAGAGAGGACCGGAGCATAGAAAGCCTCCGATTTTTTCTCAGGGTGCCATCCCTCCCGGAGGGGCATACGTCACTTTGAGTTCGTGGGATGCCTTGGCCACGGGAATGGTGACGGCCTTTTGTCCGGGCCAACGAACGCTGACTTCAACGGGCGGGGATGCCAGGCCGAGCACCGTGACCGGGCTATCCTGCGACCAATAGCCCGACCCAGCATGGACTTCCCGCACGGGCCCCCATTTTCCCTGCCCGTAGCCCACTCGAAGGAGTGCTCCGCCCCCGGCCGGATTGCCGGGCGGACCATCGAGTCGCACCCGCAAACCGGGGCGCCCACCCACATTACGGAAGAGGCAGGTGGACTCGGAATTTTGGGTCACCACCAAGTCCGGTCGTCCATCGCCGTCAAAATCGGCGGTCGCGGCACCTCTTTGTGCTCCCGGAATATGAACTCCGGAGACCGAGCCTGGAACCACCGAGAATTCTCCGTGCCCATCCCCATGGAGCACCAAGCCCTCACCCGCATCGAGGCGCTCCTTTTCTGAGCCCACCGCAAAATCGTTCTGGCTCAAAAAGAGGTCCTCCGCCCCATCCCCATCAAAATCAGCCACAACCACCGCTTGCACCGATGACCACTGTGCCTCCATCGGGAGGGGGCGCACGAGGAGATGATCACCCCGATTGAGCAAAACCACCGACTCGAGCGTGTTGATGGTAAGCCGCTGCACCTTTGATCGTACTTCTTCGAGTATCTCACCCGCCGTTGCTGAGCCGAACGCCTTTCGGGTGGTGAATCGGTCCCTCACGCCGGGCCAGACCTCTGCCAAAGCGTCGCGCGTGATGTATGGCAAATCGAGACCCGTCATCGAATCGACATACCCTTCGACCAAATCGACAGCGCCACGGGATTGCCAATCTCCGTAATCCACAAAATTGACCCGATCTCCGCCATGATTGTAAGGGCTATTGCGCCCCCAATTGCCAACCACCCAATCGAGCCGTCCGTCTCCGTCGAGGTCTGCCGATGTAAGGCCCGCCCACCATCCAGTCATTTCGCTTAGCTTTGCTGGATGTAGCCCCGAACCTTCCCAAACCAGTGGAAGGTCCTCGGCATGAAGCAGACCCTGTTGGTTGCGGAAGAACTTTAGCGGCCCCCACTCGGTGGACAGGACCAGATCGGGATGCCCGTCATCATCGAAATCGGTGAATACCGCACCGGTCACCATGCCCACACGGACAAAACCCGGGTTATTGTTGGTATCGGGAACAAAGAATCCATCCTTCCCCCGGAGCATCCCCGAGGACAGCGGCTCGGGATAATGGCCCGGCATGACCCGTCCGCCCACAAAGAGGTCCAACTGGCCGTCGCCATCCACATCGGCCATGGCCAAAGGACCGATCGCACCAGCGAGCGAAATCCCCCCAATTCGCTGGACCCCCTGAGCCAAATCGAAGACACGCACTCCCGCCTTTCCCTGGGGGGATTCGTAGCTACTCGATGCCACCAGCACTAAAGGTGCCTGAGCGGCACGGGGAACGATCAACAATCCGGCAGAATCGAGCACCGCTGGCGTTTGAAAAACCGGCATAGAGGAGGCGCCGAATTCCCCATGGCCATCATTCAGGTACACGCCCAACCTCCCTCCACGTCCGCTTCCGACGATCAGGTCGTCCCAACCGTCTCCATTCAAATCGCCCCAGACCACGGCGGGACCCAACTGGCTCAACCGACGCGGAAGGAGTGGCTGGCGGTCGAAGTCGTCAAAGGGAGCCTCCGTATGACGATGATTCAGGCGGCTGCTGACGTCGGAGAACAACGGCAATGGCACCGCCGAGGTTCGAGACCCCAGGGGTGTCCGAGAATCCTCGCATATCTCGAGCCGTTGATTGGATTTGGCCCGAATCCAATCCGTCCGGCGTCCATCGCTCCAAGTCACTCGAACCCTCAGGCTGGCATCGACCGCTCCAGCGGCAAAAACCCGCTCCGGATCGTCCCCCGACAGGTAGCGTCCACCGGAGATGGCCTCCTGACTTTGTGCCACAGGACCTCCCTCCACCTCGATCCGGGCACCAATTCCCTGAGTATTCGGAGGTAGTCCGCGCAATCGGACTGCCAGGCGACCGCCGGTGACGTTGTTCCTAAGAAAGAGGGGTGCATCATTCTGGCGGTTGATGACCATGTCCAAATCGCCATCCCCATCCAAGTCCGCCAATGCCGCCCCTTGGGAAACGCCGACTTGGTCGAAATTCCATTCGTGGCTTGCCTCCACGAAGCCGAGCTTGCCGTTATTCCTGAAAGCAAGGTTGGGCAGAGCCAGGTGGGGGAAGCGCTTCCGAAGCGCCCGGGATGCGGCATCCCCGAGCTTATCGCGTTGACGGACGGCCTCAATCTCGTCCGCGACATCGGCATCCTGCACATCCCGGTCAAAACCTGTCGTGATCAGCACATCCTCGTAACCATCGAGGTCGACATCCAGCAGTACTGGAGACCAGGACCAGTCGGAAGCGGCCAGTCCGGCATACCAGGCCACTTCGGCATAGGTACCGTCACCCCGCCCCAAAAATACCGTGTTTCTAGGAGTCTGTGGACGGGCTTCGCTTCCGGAAAACAAGCTGATTTCGTTACCTCTCCGCACGCTATCGATTTGTCTCCGAACCGGGTCCCGGCTCAGCATGTCGGTGACGATAAAGTCGTCGATTCCATCCCGGTTCAGGTCCCCAAAATCGATCCCCATGGAGAACCAACTGGTCTTTCGAAGCGCGGTTCTGGGCAGGGCTCGAAATTGTCCACGGCCTTGGTTCAGCCAGATGCGATCCGGAGAATTGAGGTCATTGCACACGTAGATGTCGGGCAGCCCGTCCCCATCGAAATCGCGGAACATCACCGAAAGGCCCCAGTCGTAGGGCGGCGCCACCAACGGCACACCCCGTTCGTCGCGAAACGCACCGGACGTGAACGAAACCGGGCTGAACTTTCCATGCCCGTTGTTCAGATAGAGCACGTCGGCCTCGCCATTTTCGGTTAATGTACCCGAGGCATCGACTGAAAACCGTCCAATCAGATCGGGCTCGGTGACCGATCTCCCATTGACCGAGACGACTTCCGGATGACCGTCGACAGACCTGACTTCGATGTTCTGCCGGAAATCATCACGAATGGTCGTGCTCCGGTAATTGGCGACATACAGGTCGAGGTCACCATCCCCATCGATATCTGCCAGGGCCATGGACATGGCCCCGGAGGTGGAGTTGAGCCCCGAAGCCTGGGTGACATCGGAAAAGTGGCCATGTCCATCGTTATGAAAAAGATGGGTTCCCCGCCCCACTCCGTTGACCAGAAGGTCGAGGCGACCATCCCCATCCACGTCCACCAGCACAGCACCCGTGGCATCCAAACCGGACAACACTTGATTCCCGCCCGAAGCAGAATCGAAGGCCGTCGTTGTGACATTGGTAAAGTGCCAGTCACCCCGATTGAGGTAGAGGGCGCTACCACCCGCTGAACCGGCCAGAAAGACATCGCATCGTCCGTCGCCATCGACGTCTCCCAACGCGACTCCTGAGCCATTGAGGAAAATGTGGTTGGTTAATGACCGTTCCGTGGGAATCCGGTTGGTGAAGGCGACACCCGTATCGCTGCCAGGCATGACTGTGAAACCGGGGTGACCGTCGGGCAATTGGGCGAGGTCTTGAGACCGTCCGTAAGGTTGATCAACCCAGGGCGAACCAGCCATTGCCCGAAATAGGGCGAAAACGGTCAAAATCCACCGATACCCATTCACTCGCTGATCCATGAAGCAAAACATCCGCTGATTGACGGTACGACGATGCCCACCTGGTGGTCACGCAGAATGCCGGAGCAACCAAGGTCCGCCTCGACCGGCCAGGCGAGGCAAAATTCCAAAGGCTGCGACTTGGCCCACGGACCGTTCCGGGGCAACATTCCCGCGATGAATTCCTATCTGCTCAATCCCGGAGAAAAAATCCATGTCGTGCACCGCCGTCAGTTGGATACGGAGCCTCACCGCCATTTTGTGGGCGTCGTCGACCAATACGCGGGCGGCGTGATCCGGATGACTGGGCACCTGTATGTGGTCGACAAATCGACCTTCCAGTTTGTGAAACGCCCGGAAGAACGCACCCGGGTCGTCTCCGTGGTCAGCGGCGAAATCATCGTCAATATCCTTCCCGTTACGACTGACCTCGAAAAGATCTTCTATAAACTCGAAGGAGCAGCCGTCCGGGTGACCGACGGCACGGACTGGCATCTGGACCTTTCAGAGGTCGGCTGGAAATAGGCTGAAGGACTGGTCGGCGTTCCATCGTCCAAATTGAAAATCCCATGTTGAGGTCCATATTTCCAACGATGACGAGCACGATCTCTTTCCTCAGGACGGGATGCTCGCGGGCAGGGGCCTGGATGGGGCTCACCGTCGCGGCGTTCGGCGTGGCGGCCACCGTCGAAGGTGCATCGACCACAGGGCCGGCCACCCTGGATTTCAATAGGGATATCCGTCCCATTTTGTCGGAGCATTGCTACGCCTGCCATGGACCCGATGAGAACAAGCGGAAGGCAGGATTGCGTTTGGACCGCCAGGAGGACGCCTTCAAGGAACTGAAAGAAGGGCGTCACGCGCTGATCGCTGGAGATCTGGAACACAGCACCCTCGCCATCCGGGTTGCCAGTTCCGATCCGGACGAGGTGATGCCACCGCCCAAGTTCGGTAAACCGCTCTCAGCCTCCGACGCGGCATTGCTGCGGCGCTGGGTTTCGGAGGGTGCCGCCTGGAAAAAACATTGGGCCCTTCTGCCACCGGAACATCTGCCGGTACCCAGCGTCACCAACAGCCCATGGGTGCGCAACGAGTTGGACCACTTTATCCTGTCGCGGAGCGAAAAGGAGGGCCTTCAGCCCAATCCTGAAGCCGACCGCGCCACCTTGATTCGGCGGGCAACCCTCGATCTCACCGGTCTTCCCCCGACGATTGCAGAAGTCGATCAGTTCCTGACCGACAACCGGAAGGACGCCTATGAACGGATGATTGATCGGTTGCTGGCGTCGCCACATTACGGCGAACGGATGGCCATGAACTGGCTGGACCTGTCGCGTTTTGCCGACACCAGCGGGTACCATTTTGACGGCGTCCGCTTCATGTGGCTTTGGCGCGACTGGGTCATTCGGGCATTCAATGACAACAAACCGTACGACGCCTTCACGGTCGAACAACTTGCCGGCGACCTGCTCCCGAACGCCACTCCCGAACAGCGCCTGGCCACGGGTTTTGTTCGGAATAACATGACCAATGACGAAGGCGGCGCCGACCCTGACGAGTACCTCAACAAGTATGTGGTGGACCGGGTCAACACCGTGGGAGCGGTCTGGCTCGGGCTCACGGTCGGATGCACCGAGTGTCATGACCACAAATATGATCCCCTGACCACGCGTGAGTTCTACCGGATGTACGCCTTTTTTCATAATGTTCCTGAGAAAGGGCTCGACCGCATCCGGACAGACAATCCGCCGCCAAGGCTCCCCATGCCCTCTCAGGAACAGGCACGGGCATTTGTGGAAGCCGAGTTCACGCTGAAGGACGCAGAGAAAACGTTGCAGGACCGCATCAACGAGCTGGGAGAAACCCAGGAAAAATGGGAGCGCGAACTAGCCGTTTCCCGGAAGGAATCCGCGCTGGAGCGACCTCAGGTGGGTCTTTCCCTGACGGGCCAACTGGACCCCATTCTTTCATCCGGCCACGACACCAACCAACCTTCGCCTTCGGAAACGGCACCCACATTTGCTCCCCAATTGGTGGGAGCTGACCGGGCCGAGTTTGTCGACGGACTTCCCGGCAAGGCCTTGACCCTGAATGGCAAGACTGCGGTCGCCTACGGCCCACTGATTTCCTGGGATGAGACCAACGCCGTGAGTTTCGGCGGTTGGGTCCAACGACGCGGGGACGGTGCCATCCTCAGCAAGATGGATAAGGCTCCGAGCTATCGGGGCTTCGATCTCCTGATCGGAGACGGACGGGCTCAGGTCCATATCATCCATCAATGGCCGGACCAGGCCATCAAGGTGAAGACCCGGGAACCGATTCCCGACAACCGATGGGTCCATCTTTGGGTGACCTACGATGGGCGGAACGCCGCCGCCGGACTCAAGGTGTATGTCGACGGGAAACCCCGGGAGGTCGAGGTGGAGCGCAACCAACTCGCCGGGACGATCACCAACTCGGAACCGTTTCGCGTCGGCTCGCGCAGCGGTGAATCCTACTTTACCGGCGACGTGGCTGATCTTCGATTTTATCCGAGGGTCACTACGCCCGAGGAGATCGGTCGTTTTGTTCTCGACGGCTACCAACCGCTGCTCGCGAAGTCGCGCGGACATCGCACCGATGGAGAACGCAATCAATTATCTGAATTCTACAAGGCCAACTACGCCATCGACTATCTCCGGGCCGAAAAAGCCCTGGGCCAGGCTCGCCAGCGCAAGGAAGCCCTCATGGCGCAGATTCCGACCAGCCTCGTCATGGAGGAGATGGATCCACCGCGCGAAACCTATGTCCTGGTGCGAGGGGACTTCCGCACCAAGGGCGATCGGGTCACCGCCGGAACACCCGCCGTCCTTCCTCCCCTTCCTGAAGGCCCCGTCAATCGACTGACCCTTGCCCGGTGGCTGGTGGCCACCAATCATCCGCTCACCGCCCGTGTCACCGTGAATCGGTATTGGGGAATGGTTTTTGGAACCGGATTGGTCAAGACCGCCAACGATTTTGGCTCGCAAGGTGAATGGCCCAGTCATCCCGAGTTACTCGATTGGCTGGCGGCACGATTCCGGGACGGAAGCCCGGCGTCGGAGTATTCCCCTGCCCTTCGCCCCTGGGACGTCAAAGGCCTCGTTCGCCTGATGGTGACCAGTGCCACCTACCGACAATCGGCCCGGGTGGACCCCGCGAAATTGGAGCGCGATCCCTACAACCGACTGTTGGCCCGCAGTCCACGTCTTCGACTGGATGCCGAGTTCATCCGAGACAATGCGCTGGCTGTTTCCGGATTGCTCAACGACCGGGTGGGCGGTCCCAGCGTGAAACCGTATCAGCCGCCCGGAATCTGGGATGGCACGGACTCGGTATTCGTCCAGGACCACGGCGATCTACTTTACCGTCGCGGTCTTTATGTGTTTTGGCGTCGGTCGGCCCATTACCCTCCGTTCGCTACCTTTGACGCACCCAATCGCGAGGTGTGTACTTTCCTCCGTCAACGGACCCAGACTCCGCTGCAATCGCTCGTGCTGATGAACGATCCGGCCTTTGTCGAAGCCGCCCGAGGCCTGGCTCAGCGAGTGGTGCGTGAGGAACCCGCGGGGGGGGACCGCCGCCTGGTTCTCGCCTTCCGTCACACCCTGGGCCGGATGCCGGAAGCCGACGAGATGGGCATCCTCAAACGAACCTACGACCAGCAATTGGCCGAATTTCAAAGCAATCCGGATTCAGCCACGGCGTTGCTCAAAGTGGGCGAATCCAAGATCACCGACGGGGCTCCTACGGCAGAGTTGGCTGCCATGACCGCCGTGGCCAATGTGCTGCTTAACCTGAACGAAACCATCACCCGATGATGTTCCTCTCTGAAGCCGAAAAAATCCTGAGCCGACGGGCGTTCCTTACCCGCAGCACGACGGGCCTGGGAACCATGGCCCTCGCCACGCTGCTGAATCCGCGCCTCTCGGCGACGGAGGCACCCGCACCTCATGCGGGGGGAGCCTTGCGGCACCTGCACTGGGCACCGAAGGCCAAGCGGGTCATTTACCTGTTCCAATCCGGGGCTCCCTCTCATCTCGACCTCTTCGATCCCAAGCCCAAGCTGGAGCAGATGACCGGCGAAGAGCTCCCACCCAGCGTTCGCATGGGACAGCGAATCACGGGAATGACGGCCGGTCAGACAGTCCTCAAATGCGTCGGCTCCGCCTACCCCTTTCAACGATACGGCAAGTCCGGCACAGAGCTCAGCTCTCTCCTCCCGCACACCGGCAGCATCGTGGACGACATCGCGCTGATTCGGTCGATCCATACGGACCCGATCAACCATGATCCGGCGGTGACTTTTTTCGGAACCGGCAATCAACAGCCGGGTCGTCCCACCATGGGTGCCTGGCTGGCCTATGGACTGGGCAGTGAAAATGCCAACCTGCCGTCGTTCGTTGTCTTGACGAGCGGCAGCGGTGGCCAGGCACTGCAAGCCCGCTACTGGGGCAATGGATTCCTGCCTGCCAATTATCAAGGTGTCCAGATGCGCAGTTCCGGCGACCCGGTTCTCTATGTCTCCAATCCTCCCGGCCTGAGCAGCACCGCCCGAAGACAACTGCTGGATGCGATGCAAGAGCTCAACCGGAAGCAATTGGGGGCCTTGAGCGACCCGGATATCGGCACCCACATTGACAATTACGAACTGGCCTTCCGGATGCAGACCAGCGTCCCCGAACTGATGGACATTGGGACGGAACCCAAGGAAGTTTTGGAAAGCTACGGTGCCCAACCTGGAAAACCGTCATTCGCCAACAACTGCCTTCTCGCGCGGAGGTTGACCGAGCGAGGAGTCCGCTTTGTCCAGTTGTGTCATCGGGACTGGGACCATCACGGCGGTCTACCCGACGGCTTGAAGACCCAAACCCGCAACACCGACCAAGCCAGCGCCGCTCTGGTCAAGGACCTCAAGCAACGGGGACTTCTGGATGAAACCCTGGTCATCTGGGGGGGCGAGTTTGGTCGGACCGCCTATTCCCAAGGAGATATTTCCAAGACCAACTTTGGTCGCGATCATCACCCCCGGTGCTTCTCGATCTGGATGGCGGGCGGGGGTGTAAAGCCCGGCCTCGTTCTCGGGAGAACCGACGATTTCGGCTATAACATCGTCGAAGACCCGGTGAATGTGCACGACCTCCACGCCACCCTGCTGCACCTGCTGGGAATCGAACACACCCAGTTCACCTACCGATTTGAGGGTCGCGACTACCGCCTGACCGACGTCAGCGGCGAGTTGGTCAGGCCGCTGATCGCTTGATAGAACCCACCGGACTGGAAATTGATCAAAGGCACGTCCCACCCTTGCGCGACAAGTCCCTCCGAAGGAGGAACATCCAACGGAGGGACGCGCTCCTGCAAGTCCCTAATCACTGCGGGGATCGCCACTTCTCCCGTTCTAAAGGCACCTCGGGGTCTGGTCTACTGCCGGGCCGTCGGCAAGATTCGCAGCTTTGGCAACGGGGACAAGCCCGGCAGACCTGGAGGTCAGCGAAACGGCAGCACCCCACCCGTGGTGCCCGGGGTGAGGCTGGGTATAACTTGCGAGGCGGACGTAGTACGGACCGCCGCGGCTCGACGGGAGCCTCGCCCTACCAATGTTACTGTGATTCAATAGGTTGCATGCGAATCGACCCGTGAGGAGAAAAGCTGTTATTTGGAAGGCAAGAACGTCTGCCCTATGCTGCAGTGGATGGCTCATGGAGAGCCTTTCCAGGAGCTGGGATGTTTCGTCCAAAGTCGGTCACCTCACGGTCAATCCGGGAAGCCTGTTGTCTTCCACCGGGCGAGACGCCCGGGCTCCCAGAAGAAGCCCGGCAGCCCCGATGCCCTACAGGCTCCAGCCCTTGCGATACCTATGATGCAGGTATTGGTCGGCCTCAGGAACACCCACGGCCTTCATTTTGGCTGCATCCCACGCGAATTCGCGTCCGACCCGGTGGGCGATATTGCCCAGCAGCACGGCTTCCGTAAGCGGACCGGAGTAATCGAAACTACAGAGCGTTTTCCCCCGGCCCTTGCAGGCCTCGGTCCACTCCTTGTGATGTCCGATGGAATTCGGAATGAATTCGGGCGGCGGTTGCACTCCAGCAAACTTGGCGGTGGGCAGCAGCACGTGCTTGTCGTAGTCCGCGAGCAACAGGCCCTTGCTACCAACAAATAAGGTTCCATTGCCCCACTGCGGTAGTTCCCCCTTGGCAAACTGCGGCGGACGCTTGTCCCCGTGGTACCAGGTCAACTTCACCGGACCCGTCTTGGTGCCGTCACGACGGACCCCATGGGGATATTCCAGCTGGGAAATCAGCCATGTTGGCGGGCAATCCTTGTCGACAGGAGGACCATCAATGATTCGAACATGAGAAGGAGTCCGGAGGCCAAGGGCCCAGTGCGAGAGATCGACGTGATGGCACCCGAGGTCCGCCAGGGTACCGCCAGCAAAGGACCACCAATTGCGCCAGACGAACGGAAGGTAATCCGGGTGATAAGGACGGTAATCGACCGGACCCAGCCAGAGGTCGTACTCCAAGGTGGCCGGCACCGGGGGCTTCGCGGTGGGCACCTTCTTTCCACCGAATCCGCCACCCACCCAGACATGGACTTCATTCACGTCTCCGATGGTTGCGGACTGAATCAACTCCACGACCCGCCGGTAATTATTTCCGCCGTGAATCTGGGTTCCAATCTGCGTGACCAATCCGGTCTTGTGCGCCAGTTCCGTCACCGCGCGAACCTCGGAAATGGTCCGGGCCAGCGGCTTTTCGCAGTAGACGTGGCGTCCCGACTTGAGAGCCGCACAACTGATCACGGCATGGGTGTGGTCGGGGGTGCCGACCACGACGGCATCGATGCCCTTCTGATCGAGGACACGGCGGTAATCCCGAAACTTGGCGGCCTTCGGATGGGAGGTCAGCGCCGCATTGAGAAAAACCTCATCCACATCGCAGAGGGCCACGATGTTTTCATGAGAGACGTTATCGAGATCGTACTTCGCCTGATTGGCCGTGCCGATCACGGCAATGTTCAGTTTCTCATTGGGGGACACCGCCCAGGCCGGGCCAGCATAACTCAGCAACCGGGTGGTCACGGCTGCCTGGGCGGACCGGGTCAAAAATCGGCGGCGGGAAAGGTGGGAACTCATCAGTGAGAAAGAATTACCCCGGGCCGCCCTGCGGGGCAAGGCTCAGATTCCCACGACCGCTATCGCGTCCATCCCTTCACCATCTCGAGGCGGTTTTTTCCATCCGTTCGTTCATAATGAACGGAATCCATCAGTTTACGAATCAAGTGAACACCCAATCCACCGATGGGACGTTGCTCAATCGGAAGCGACAGGTCGGGTTCCGGGGCATCCAGCGGATTATACGCGACGCCATCATCCTCGACAGTCAAGACGAGTCGGCCATCGAGGGCATTGAAGGTCACCGACAGCCCATTGGCATGGCCATGGTCCACGAGGTTTTGAACGTGCTCGGTGAGCGCGTGATCAGCGGCGAACGCCACCTCGGACGGAATATCCGCCGTCGCTGCAAATCGCTCCCACTGCTCCGCGACCAACTGGGCCGCGTCATGGGTCGCCAGGAGTGTGAATTCGGACTCCACGCGCACGAAAAACGCTCTGAATTGAACCGCTCAGGTCTTTTCGACCACGCTATCCCGAAACCCGGTCAGCTCAAGAATCTGATCAATCTCAGGGGAAGTCCTTGATATCAACAGCGACTTGCCCTGGGCCTTCAACTGTCGGTGATACTGGAGAATGACGCGGATGGCGGCGGAACAGAGAAATGTGGCCTCCGCCAGATTGATGTAAATCCGGGTGGCCCCCGCACGGATGGCGGCCAGGACTTCGACCTCCAACTGATGGGCAGCCGGACCGTCAATCCGCCCGCTCAAGAGGTAATCGTATTCCGTATCGTGGAGGTTTTTCGTGATCTGCATAAAGCGCTCAGTAAGCCTGAAAAGAACAAAGCATGAGACGGAGCGGGCGGCAATGGGGAACCCAGCCTTTCGGCGGCAGCGAGTCCGCTCCCAATCGACCAAAAGCCAAAATACGGCGGATGATTCCCAAGAACCGGATAGCGTCGGCGTCGATGACAATCATGATCAAATAGAAGCCCAGTCCGACGAGCCATGACGGTGGGACCCATTCCAACCGCAACGAACGTCCGGCGGGCATCGGAATACGGTAACCTTCATCTCTCGTTCCCATGAGCACCGACCTCTCCTCCCCTAAGACGGGCACCCTCGAAGCACCAGTAACCCCCGCCGGGATTCACCTCCAGCGAATTCTGGTCCCGGTTGATTTTTCCGACTGTGGTCGCAAGGCCATTCAGTACGGCATACCGCTGGCACGCCAATACGGGGGAAAACTCCTCCTCCTGTATGTGGTTCAGGACCCTTACCCGGTCACTGAATTCGGAGGAATTGCCCTGGCCCAAATGGAAGCCGACCTGAGCGCCAATGCCGTGACCGACCTCGACAAATTTGCCAATCAAGAAGTTCGACCCCATGTCCCGGCGGATACCCGGGTGGTCTTTGGTTCACCAGAAACCCAGATTGTCGATGTCGCGCGACTCGAAGCCGTCGACCTGATCGTCATCTCCACCCACGGACGAACCGGGTTGGAACACATGTTCCTCGGGAGTGTGGTGGAAAACGTCGTGCGCCATGCCCCCTGCCCCGTGCTGGTGGTCCGCCAAAAGGAAAATGAATTTGTAGACTCGCCAGTCCCGGGCGATGGGCTCTGGTCGAACGGCTCTCCATCCGAGGCAAGGTGAGTCAGCCATTCATCTCCGGTTCATTTGGGGACGTGTCTGGTACGACATGGCCCGGTTTGACAGATACTCCCACATCGCTTTTCGGCGGTCGATGGGAGTTCCGCAAATCGGGACCACGGTCGGTTTCACCCAGCAACACATCACTCCCACAAATTCGAATCGGTTATGAAACTTCCGTCCATCATCTCCCGAACCGGAGCAGCACTCGCCCTTTTCGGGATAAACCACGTTTTCGCTGAACCAGGCGATCAGCAACCGCGGCAGCAGAACGCCGAACGTCCGACCCACAATTTAAGTCCCCGGCTACCGCCAGCTCCCAGTGGACGGTTCGGCGACCCTCTTACGGGTCTAACGTTCGGCCAACTTGCCGCTTTTGCCATCGGATCCGAGGAGTTCAGCAACGTCGAAACCCCTGAATCCGGGTTGGGCCCCATCTTCAACAACAACTCCTGCTCCGCATGTCACACCACACCGGTGATCGGAGGTGCCAGCGCCCTCTTTGTGACCCGTTTTGGTCGGATGCGTCACGGGGTCTTCGATCCGATGGCCGACCAGGGTGGTTCCCTGCTGCAACAGTTTGCCATCGATCCCGCCGTGCAGGAGGTCATTCCCCGTGAAGCCAATGTGGTGGCTCGGCGCATCACCACACCGTTATTCGGGCTGGGATTGATCGATGCCATTCCGGACGACGCCATTCGAGAAAGTGCCCGCCGCCCTCAACCGGATGGAATCCACGGACGTGTCGCCATCATCACCGACGTGACCACCCAGACCAGCCGGGTGGGGCGCTTCGGTTGGAAAGCGCAACAGGCCACCCTCCTGGCCTTTGCCGCAGACGCCTACCTCAACGAGATGGGCATCACGAGCCGCTTCTTTCCCACCGAAAACGCGCCGAACGGAAATACCGAACTACTGGCACTCTTCGACAAAACCGCTGACCCCGAGGACGCCATCAATCCGGCCACTGACAAGAGCGATATCGATGCCGCAGCGGATTTCATTCGCTACCTGGCCCCTCCGTCGCCCATTCCCTTGAATCGTTCGGCGACGGACGGTCAGCGCATCTTTGCGGATATCGGATGCGCCCTATGCCACACGCCGACACAGCAGACCGGAAACAGCGATGTGGCAGCACTGAGGTTTCAGCCGGTGAACCTCTACTCGGACCTCCTGCTGCACGACATGGGCCGCCTGGCCGACGGCATTGGTCAGGCTGCGGCAGGTCCTCACGAGATGAAGACGGCACCCCTTTGGGGACTTCGAGCGCGCCCCATCTTCCTGCATGACGGACGAGCTGCGACTCCTGATGCCGCCATTCTGGGACACGACGGTGAAGCTGCCCGGAGCCGGGACCGCTACCGTCAACTCAACCCGGTCCAGCGCCAGCATCTGTTGGACTTCCTGAATTCGATTTAGGCGATGTCGGGGTTGAATCACCGCCTCCCTGGAAGAATGAGGATGGGGAAAACTCGTCTCACCAGGGAGGCTTCCAATTAGCAGTTTTTCTTTCTATCTTTTCTCCTGCCGAGCCTTTGGCGGTTCGAACCACCCCAATTCTGCGCGGGCGCATCCAACAGGGGGGGCAAAAGCGGCGGGACGCCGCTTCCACTTCGGCGACCATTCCGAACGAGCGAAGCCTATTAGACGTCCGCAGGACCATCGGGACGGGCTCCGGCTCTGCCGACAGGAACGTCGGCCCATCCCCTTACCCTTCTTTCTCTGTGTTCTCTGATCATTCTGCGGTTGATCCTCAGGACAGTGAGGAAGAGTCCAACCGAAGGGGGCAGAAAACCACTTGATTTCAATGGCGTTCGTGCGAGTTGCCTGGGTGGGCGAAAAGCGATTGTTTGGAAGGTGCCTTTAGAATGGGGGAGGTGATGATCCCCGCAATGAATTGGGACTTGCAGGAGCGCGTCCCTCCGATGGAAGTCCCTCCTGTGGAGGGA
>CAITXU010000111.1 GCA_903896505.1 uncultured Verrucomicrobiota bacterium
CCGCTTGGGTAACCTCGTGCTGACCCATCCAAAATCCTTGGCTGATGGTGACTTGATGCTGGATTTCGTCAGCGTCACGATTAGCTTCCGACGCCGGGCTTCCCATCATGAAGGTTCCTGGCGGAATCTTGACCATGCCCGGCAGATCGGTATCTCTGGCAGCCTGACGCGCGATTTCCGTGATCTCCGTTGGCGGGGTTTCACTGAATTCCTCAAACGTCACGTTCTTGAAATCACGCAAGCGGGCATTGGAAACAAACACTCCCACCAGAGTCCGAAAATCTTGGATAAAGTTCTGCCGCTTGATGCCTTTGGGGAGTCGCTTGATCAGCGAGTTGATGGCGGCATTGTCAGCCCCATCCAATTCGTTGAGTCGGGTGGCAAACTCGACCGGGTCTACATCCAATTCGGTGGCAATGGTCCCCTTCTGGATATCGGACCGAAACAGGTCGTACAGTTGATAAACCGGTTGGGAACCCTCTGAGAACCAGCTTGGGTCGACCAAGCCTGCCTGGCGGGCAGCCACCTTGAATCGGTTCTCGTCCTGGCCCAACTGGGCCAGAACATCCGTCGCGGGGCGGTACAAGGTATCAAACAGCAGTCTCGCTGAATCGGGCAGCGGCCCGCCCGCTTTCTGGCGTAGCTCTTCGACATCGCGTTCGCCGCCTTTGGGCGTCCGCATCCCGGCAAAATGGCAACGAATGCAGGAGATTCCGTTCATCACCCGTTGCTGGGGGCATTGTGGGTCACGAACAATACCGGTCGGTCCGCTGTTCAATCGCTTTCCAGTCGCCGTATAAAGGAGGTAACCCTGAAGCCCGTTCGGTAAGGTCCAAATGGTCTCTCCACCTGCGTGATGGAACGGCTGCACCGCAGTGGTAATACCCACTGGACCAAGCGGATGCTGGATGAGGTCCCCCGCGCCGCCGTCATTTCCGAAGTCGTAGCTTTTCCAATAGTAGCCTTGGGAAATCGCGTGCCGCTCAATCAATCGGTTCCAATCCGACACACCGGAATCCGTGAATGCTGCCCGCAAGGCATTACCACGCTGGAGGTTGGAAAGGACGGAAAGTTTCAATTTGCTTTCCAACTGCGCGTCGCTGGCCGGTAAACCAGCATCCGGCTCACCTGGAAGGCTCAAGAGCTCGTGATAGAGGGGTGGTTGAAGGGCGGAAAAGACAAACCAATCGGCCCGCAAGAACGGAACCTCACAACCCAACCATCGACGGACTTCCAATTCTTTCTTGGATGCCAGATTTGGGCTAATGTCGCAGGGGTAACACTCGACCAGCTTCTGCCACCGATCGGGCCCCCAGCCGTAACGCCGCAAATCGATCCGAAGGAGCACTTGTCCCAATTCGGTCGGTTTCGCAATCTGAGGGCTCGACGATAAACTGTTGACCGCAAAACTGACTCCGGCACGAAATCCCGGCAGGCGTGCAGCTAGACCTGCATTCGCCAAGTTGTGCAGAGAAATGTAACGAACATAACCTCGGTCGTTTTCCGGCAGCGCTTTAAGATCGGTATGAATCTGGTCCACTAGCTTCAGCCGCGTAAACAGGGTCCGCGATGCTGGGGGAACGTCAGTGGCATGAGTCGCTGTTGTCGTTGGAATTTCTCCAAACCATTGTTTCAAAACGGCTTCGTCCTTCGCGCTGACGATGGCCGCAGCAG
>CAITXU010000112.1 GCA_903896505.1 uncultured Verrucomicrobiota bacterium
AAGTCAACGTTTCTAGCACGCTTTTGGAATAGCCGAAATCCATCGCGCGGCTGAAGAACTGGCGTCCGCCATCGATCCGCCGGGCCGCCAGCAGTTCCTGAGTTCGCGCGACCCCGAGTCGTTCGCCGAACTCGGGGCCGATCTCATTTTGCCCACCATCGCCCCTCGTGAGCGAGAGATATCCCATCCGATAGGCGCGGCCCCGAGCCAGGTACGTGATGAGCTGGGTGTTCTCATCATCGGGATGAGCGGCGATATGTAGCACCGTCGCGTAGGTACCGAAGCTCCGCAACTCTTCGCGAATGACCTCCGGCGAAGGATTGACCGATTCGGTAGCCATCCCGATCCAGGCGAAGGTGATGGAAACGAAAAAGACCCGCCACCCCTGTGACCCGCGCACATGCATCTTCTGCGGCCTATTTCTTCACGGTAAAGGCCACGCTGTAGGCGGTCTTTTCCCAAATCAGTTTGACGACGCCGCCACCCGAGGCGGTTTTTTCAATGGCTACAGTGAATTGGTCGAAATCCTTTTCTACGGATTCCTTCTTGGCGTCTACGCGCGCCACATCGTTCTTCTGGTTCACCGGTGCGCCCCAAGCCCCCAGTGCGCTGCTGAAGGCCAGCTTTGCTGTGCCGTCCTCGTTCGGGACGAAATAAAGCGTGTAGGCACCAGCTGGGATCGTGGTGTCTCCAATGACGAGCGAATGCTGGGTGATGAGCGAGGTGGCCTCGTCAGCTCCCATCCGCCATGCCTCACCGTAGGGGACCAAGCCGCCCCAAATCTTTCGAACCTCCCCGGTCTTGGGGTCTTTCGAGTAGGGACGCCCGTAGCTGATGGTAACGCGGCTGCCATCGACCACGGCGCTGACCGTTTCATGTGGGCTGACGCGCTTTTGCTGCGCCTGGAGTTGAGATGCGCCGACCAGAAAGGCGGCCACAAGAAGGAGGTGGTTGAACGATTTCATTTATTCTGTGGATTAAGGCTGAGGTTTCTCTTGCTGGAAAGATCGGCTAAGGCCTTGGGTGCTATTCCATTGTCCAGACGGCTCTGTCGGTTCTTTGGTGGGAGCCCGGGGTTCTCGTTAGGATTACGACTGGAGTTTGACCGCAAACCCGGAAGGATGCAATCGAGAGATTTGCATGGGTCTCGATACGCCTGGGTTCGAAATCGACAGGTCGATGTGGGCGCGGATTGAAGCCGGGTTGGGCTTTCGTGGGCACTTGGCCATGTCCAAGGCGGAGGATGTTTCCGCTTTTTGGCCTATCCCGCTCCCGAAGAAGACCATCCGGATTTGGCTGCGAATCGGCAACACAAGCCATTCTGCGTTGCTACAATTGTTCGAGCCCTCGTTCCTGCAGATGGTCCTGCTGCTAGAAAACGGAGAGGGCCCGCCCGATCCTCCGACGGTTTTTCCATTTGGCTTGCACGGCTCGGGGAGCCGGATAAAACCCTTAAACCAACGGCTGAAGTCACCCAACTCCTCGAAAGCATGCGGACGGAGGAGTTGCTTCCGCTCGTCGGTCACAGACAGCTGTCGGGTATGCTCCCTCCTCGCGCCTCGCCCTGGGGCATTTTAGGCGCAACAAACTGCAAGCTATTTGGGATACACGACACTAGTTGGAGACTATTTTGATGGCCATTTTTCCCTGGCGATTGCTGGAATCTTTGACGGTAGGGTAGGTGTGATGACTTCTGCCCGCGCGGCGGACTTTGACACGGGTGGAGCAAAAACCCATATGGTAAAGCTGTTCCGGGAGGGAACGTAGACACACTTCAATGTCCGCGAGGCTGTCCCGATAAGTCAGCTGAGCAAAGGCCATGGCTAAGAACTGGTCCCAACACGGAAAGGTGCGAACTCTATAGTTTCCCTCGTAACG
>CAITXU010000113.1 GCA_903896505.1 uncultured Verrucomicrobiota bacterium
CCCTGGGGAAGTCGTGGAGGAAGGTCGAACCACCCGTTGAAAGAATCGAACCTTGAGTTGAATGAAATCAGGAACGGGCCTTGCCGGTGTCTCTGACCAGGTATCGAGCGCCAGGTCATGGTTGTGGCTGCGCAGGTAGAATTCGGCGAGCTGGTCACGCCAGTACGAGTTGCTTGGGGCCGCGGCCAATGCCGATACGTACTCCACACGGGCAAGTCGGATGCGACCCATCCGCTCCAAGATTTCTCCGCGCGACCAGCGAGCGATGCAGTTGGTTGGCTGCAAGGCAACGGCCTGGTCGAGCAGCTTGCAGGCTCCCGCGAGGTCTTGATTTGCGGTCACCAATGCCAATCGAACCAATCGACCTGCGTCCGTCTCCGCGTTGGCCTGGCCCACCCGGAGTAGCTTTTCCGCTTTGCGAACATCGCCGGTCAACAAAAGCAGGTCGGCATCCAGCAAGCGCCACGCTTCCGTTTGGCGCTCATGACCCCGCCAAGCGGAGCGCACCCGATCCAATTGGGAGGCCATATTGGCTTGGAGGAATGCTCGCGCCAACAACACCGACGCACTTTCGTCCTTGAGGACCTCCTCGGGGTATCGGTCAAAAAGAAGTTCTAATCGCGGAAGATTTTGCAACTGGGTCAACGCATGAATTTGGATAGGGGGCCAAGACGTCCCTTTTGACTTGGCAGAAAAGGTGTCGGCCAGCGCGAGCGCTTCCGCTGGCTTCCCGGCCTTCAACAAGCCTTGAGCTCGAGTCAGAGCCGCGCGATCCCGGTCCCCCGCGGTCTTCACTCGCCACACGCGGAAGGCCACGCCTCCGGCCATCATGAGGCATACCAGTATCGACAGGATCATCAACGGGCGACGTCGAATCATGGCTTTGGACTCCTATAAGCACGGGGTGACGAGTTCATTGGAATATAGATGAAAGTTGTCGGAAACCGGCGGCAGCACGGAACGTGCCAGACCACAGGAGTCAATCCCAGATTGAAGGAAACAGGACGAATGCGCCCTTTTATACCACCTCGATACCCTGCCCCGCAAGCTCGGTGCCCCAGTGTCGCGCAATGCACAACACAGTGCATTTGCATTGCATTTTAAGGGTGCAATCTTGTTTCATTCAAACGGCACCCGCCGACCTCATGCATTTCTATCGTTTGATGCCCCGAACATGGCGTTAATCTCATTTCCCGACCCTCAATCGAGGGGTCTGAGGTCAGTCTCCCCGGCTTGGCACGCTCTTTGCTCAAAGGCTTTTGCATGACACCTTGGACTGCCAAATCGATGAAGATAACTGGAGCAAATCCAGGCCGGCAGCCATCCCATGTTGCGCTGGGGAAACCCGCTCAGGGGAATGCGGCGACGGGCTTGAAGCGGGACGATTTCATTTTTTTAGGTGTCTTGTTAGCCGGAGCGATTTGGATTTGGGTTCGAGACTTGGCCTGGCTTTCAGCCGTCGAAGAAACCCTCCCGGTTTTGGCTGCCTTGCCTCTTTTCATCTGGCTGGGTGCCCCTCGGCGTTTCAAAGAGGGAACCTGGTCCCTGCCATTCCATTCACTGGTGACAACAGCCTTGTTGGCCGTAGGAGGATGGGCCCTGGATATGACGCTCTTGTTGGCTGCAGGTTGGACCTTTGCTCTGTGGACCTGGATACACCAACGAGTTTCAGGTGAAACGCCGCTTCTGCGGAGGTTGGCTGTCCTCCCGCTGATGGCATTTCCATGGGTCACACTCGATCTCATGCCAGTGGGCTGGTGGTTCCGGCTATCGGCCTCGTGGGTGGCAGACCACGCCTACAGTGTCGCTGGATTCTCCGTCCTGCGGGAAGGAACAAATCTTGTGGTCAGCGGCATCCCCATTGAGGTTGCAGCCCCCTGCTCCGGCATGAATTCATTGCAGGCAATTTTGATGGGCGGCCTGGTGCTCACTTGGATCGAGTTGGGCAAGTCCCGTTGGTACTGGTGGATTGTGGCCTCGCTCCCACTGCTGGCCTGGACCGCCAATACAATTCGAGTCTGTTCGATTATTGCGATGGCGGTCGTCTGGGGCCCTGATGCGGCTAGCGGCTCATTGCACCAAATTGGCGGATGGGCCGTGGTGCTGGCGGTTATCGGCGGATGGTCGTTGTTGGCCAAGCGCCTCACGGGACTGCAGAATCTCGGAACACTCCAACAGGCGACTAAGCGCTAACTTCCGCAGCATGTTTCACTTTCAGCAACATTTAACTAATAAAAGCACAATGAACAAGCAAATCGCCGTCCTGGCTTCCATGGTTTCCACCTTGGCTGCTCTCGGACAAACCCAGCAAGGTCTGACC
>CAITXU010000114.1 GCA_903896505.1 uncultured Verrucomicrobiota bacterium
GAATTCGCCGTCCGCAGGACCGCGGCGGTCCAAACCGCGCCAATTCCGCAGGACTGGGAACGCGGACGTCTCGTCCGCAGGGCGGTCCTGAATGACCATCCATCCGCAAACGCGAAGCGAATTCGCCGTCCGCAGGACCGTGGCTCGCGGGAAAATGCGCACTCTGTGGCCCCAACGGGGCGAAATGAGACAGCCCGGGGCAACGCCCCGGGAATGAATTCACGGAAATTTTAGCCCTGAAGGGGCGAAACCAAAAAACCTATCGACGTCCGAGCCATGTCCCACATTTGGGACTGTCCTATCCCCAACTATCGATTCAAAAACTGTAGATATACGTCAACCGATACAATTGGTCGTACGGCTTCGGATCGTTGAGTGGAAAATCCACCCCAAACATCACCACATGATGGTGCGCCAGGGTTGTCCGGACTCCCGGCGTCAAGGTGAACACCGTTCTTCCGGAATGATGGCCATCCAAGTCTGTCTTGGCATAAGTCTCAACGAACGTACTGAGAAGTCCAAGGGGCTCTCCCGCGCCTGTCCAAGTTTGCGCCAGGCTCAAGTCGTACGTGAGGTCATTTTGACGGGCACCCGGCACTCTCGGCCCAAGCAAGGTTTCCTCCTGAAGATGCCAGTAGAGACCCATGCGCCCCAGTCCCAATGGCCTCAGATTGTGCCACCCGGCCAGGGCAAAACTGGTCAGGGTTTGATGCTCGCCCAGACCGGAATTGGGAGCTGCCATCTTGAAATTGAAGGCGTACGAGGTGTTGGCGGTGTCCACCAACTGCAGCCGGACGAGTCCACCATAGGTCCATCCCTCGCGTCCGCCTCCAGAGGAGTGATCGAACTCCTGGTAATTGACGAAGAATCCCGGCATCAACCGGCGGTTCACCGCATACTCGACGAGTGGTGTGACCGATGAAACCCGGCTGTCTCCGCTGGCGGCTGTCGGTTGCTCGATAAAGCCGTCGGTTCGCAGCGACCGCAGTAAAAGATTGGACTGCACCCGGAGCAGGGTGAGGTCCGGTGCTCCTTCTGGACGGGATCGTTTGACCCAGGGGTCGGTCCAGCCGTCGGAAAAGAAATGTTGGAGGGTCAGGTCCGGAAGTGGACCGGTCTCCACCGTTCCGGCGGCACTCGCACAACTCATCCATGCTGTTCCGATCCAGGTCAGAACGGCGGTTTGGGTCAAAACCGGTCGCATTCGATCAAAGGGATACGCCGATAGGGATAGTCTGTCTCGCCGCCTATTGGCGGTTGCTGGACGCAAATTGCGCTGGAATGGAAAATGCCCTCGTGAACTGGACCCCATTCAACCGACGCTCCCCTTGCCGACTGGGACTCTGGCCGTCAGAATCGTTGAAAACAAATTGACCGGACCAGCCCTCCCCATGATCTCCGCCCCAAACTTGACCCAACGCCCACCCCGCAGCCCCAGAGTCCGCCTGGGTGGATATGTCATTCTACCCCGCGTCCTCGATAAGGGCCGGGCCGAGTTGGCTGGAACCGCAGGAGAATACAAATACAACAACCCAATGGACCGACATTGGTTTCGATTCACCGGCATCCAACCCGACGCCCTAAAAGCTGAAATCGCTGCAGGGAAGGGCGATGGGGAGATTTTGACCTGGATTCAGGAGCACGCTCCAAATCAACGGACGCCTTGGGAGATTCAGCAGTGGAGTGCCTACCACAATGAACGCGGCCCCGACGGTGATGTGGAAACTCTCGAATACTTCGCCCAGCGGGTCGGTGTTCTCAGCCCGGTTCGAGAGGACATCAAATCGTGGTTCGATTACCTCGATCTCGACGACCACGTTCACTTCGGAGGCAAGCCATGACTCACCGGCTTTCCCGGTGCTGATTAAGAATCGCGGGTGGGGGCAGAGCCGGGATGTGGCCCGTGCCCGACCCACCCTTGAACCATCACCGGTGCGTAGCGCAGGCATTCCTGCCTGCCGTTTCGCAGACCTCCAGGTCTGCCGGGCTCGTCCCCGTTGCCAAGGCTGCGGGACTTGCCGAGGGTTGGGCAGGTTTGAAAACCCGCGTCACACCGGTGGCGACGGGGGGCGACATCAATAGGGGGGATTTCCCTCAGCGGCGGGAGGTCCATCCGAACGCAAGACCCTCCGAAGGAGGGACATCCAACGGAGGGACGCGCTCCAGCAAGTCCCCAATCATTGCACGGATCATCACCTCTCCCGCTCTAAAGGCACCTGTCTATCGAGGCTCCGGCCAAGTCTCTGGCGGTTCGAACCGTGCCTACCCAGGGAACTCGGACGTCTCGGCCGAACGGCGATCCGAACCGCGCGTGCCCCGCAAGTTATATCCAGCCTGCCCCAATCGCCACTGGTTTGCGCTCTTAGTGAAGTGGAAGCGGCGTCCCGCCGCTCCTTACCTCCCAGCGCCACGGGTAGGAAGGTGCCGTATCGCCGACTCTCCAGTCGACGGGGCTGAACCCCGGCCCAATGCACCGCGACTGACCGACGTCCGGGCAGGTTTGAAAACCTGCGCCACATCGCATGGCTGTCGGAATGCCGGTCCGGTTCATGGTCTCGATGAGCATCCAGATTTTGGAGCTTTCCCGACCCTCTCGCTGCAAAACTCCACCTAACCCTTCAATGCCTGAACCAAAAGTGCCAATTCTACCGGCCTGTGCTCGCTGGAAATGGCAAATCGCCAGGCACCGCCCTCCGCCGTACCCGGATAATGGATGAACGACGGGTAGATTCCCGATGCCAGGAGTCGGCGTCGCACTCGGTGGCGCTCCGAAGCCGACTTCGGCGTCACCAGGAACATCGGCCCCGGTGATACGACATCCAGAATCCCGGCCTCATGGAGGCGTCGCTTGACCCATAATCCGTTCTCCTGAAGGCGTTTGATTCGCTCCGGTTCAGCGGCCAACACCCGGAGACTTTGGCGGGCGGCCGCCACCAGCGGAAGTGGAGGCGGACTCGAACCCGCAAAACTGCGACTTTTCCGCCACAATTCCCGAATGGTCTGCCGGTCCGCGAGCACAGCGCCTCCGAACGATCCCAAGGCCTTGCTCAAGGTGATGATCTGATAAACACCTTTTCCCAGCCCCCCGTGGTACTCGATGCTCCCGCGTCCTCGCTGGCCCAAGGTTCCCGCAGCATGACAATCGTCGATCCACCACTCCACCTCCGGACCCAATCGACTCCGATACTCCGCCAGCGGCGGCACAACGCCGTCCAACGGAAACATTCCATCCGTCATCACCACCGCCTTCGCACCCGACGGCAATTCCAGGAAGACCTTCTCCAGGCCATCCGCGTCAACGTGGCGAAATTCCCGGACCGTGGCCCCCATCATCGCGGCGGCGTCTCGCAAGCTGACATGCGCCCGTTCATCTATCAGGACATGGGTGAATCTCCCAGCCAATGCCTGACCCAACGCCAAATTGGCCATGTAGCCCGTGGCTGTAAGAACGCAGGCTTCAGCCTGAAAAAATCGGGCCAACTCCCGCTCGCAGGTCACCAGGCTCGGGTCGTTTCCTGTGGTCAGGCGTGATGCCGCCACACCCAAGCCCCGCGCGGTGGCATCACCGGCCGCCGCCGTCACTGCCGGATGCACACTCAACCGCAGGTAATCGCATCCACCAAAATAGATCAGGGAGCGCCCCCGATGAACGACCCGTGTCTGTCCCTCTACTGCCAGGGTTGCCGGTATCGAGGTGTGCACACCTTAGTGGCTGGGACTCGGTGTCGGGGGAAGCGGGACCCCCAAGTGAGCCGCAGCAAAGGCAAGGATGTCCGATGTCTCCTCAATCGTTTTGCTGGTCGGCTTTCCCGCTCCGTGTCCGGCCTTGGTCTCAATCCGGATCAAGGTGGGAGCCGGTCCCTTTTGATATTCCTGGAGCCGTGCGGCGAACTTGAAGCTGTGGGCCGGAACCACACGATCATCATGGTCCGCCGTGGTCACCAGCGTCGCCGGATAATGAACTCCCGGACGCAAGTTGTGATAGGGGGAATAGGCATACAGGGCGCGAAATTCATCCGGCTGATCGCTGCTGCCGTAATCGCTCGTCCATGCCCAGCCAATGGTGAACTTCTGGAACCGGAGCATGTCCATGACTCCCACCGCCGGAAGGCAGACTCCGTACAAGTCAGGGCGCTGGGTCATGCAGGCCCCGACCAATAGCCCGCCATTGCTTCCCCCCTGAATTGCCAGTTTTCTGGGTTCGGTGTAGTGATGCTGGATGAGCCATTCTGCGGCCCCAATGAAGTCATCAAAGACATTCTGCTTCCGCAGCTTGGTTCCGGCCTGATGCCAGTCCTCCCCATATTCTCCTCCCCCACGGAGATTTGGAACCGCATACACCCCCCCTAACTCCATCCATGCCAGATTCCGCACGCTGAATGCCGGGGTCAGGGAGATATTAAATCCACCATATCCATAGAGGAGGGTGGGCTGATGCCCGTTCAGCGTTAGCCCCCTCTTGTGGGCGATGAACATCGGAATCCGGGTCCCATCCTTGCTTGGATAGAAGACCTGGCTGACCACGTAGGCATCGGGGTCAAAATCCACCTTGGGCTGACGCCACAACGTGCTTGTCCCCGTGCTCACGTCATACCGGTAGATGCGCCCCGGCACCGTAAAACTGGTAAAGCTGTAAAAGGTCTCCGTGTCCGACGGCTTTCCGGAAAATCCAGCGGCCGTTCCTATGCCGGGAAGAGAGACTTCCCCCTGAGGATGGCCCGCCAGGTCCACCCGTTGGATCACGCTTCGAGCATCCTTGAGGTATTCGAGGACAAAAACATCCTTGAGCAAAGAAACCCCGGTCAGCGTGGCGGTCGTCTCCGCGACCCGTTCCTCCCAGCGGCTTCGGTCCGGATTTCGAGTATCCACCGCGATTAACCGGCCCCGGGGTGCCTTCAGGTCGGTCAGGAAAAAGAAGATCGGACCCTGGTTACCAACAAACGTGTAGCTGGCGTCAAATTCGTTCAGCAGTTCCACCACCGGAGACCCGGACGTGGCCAATTCCTGATAATACACCCGGTTCTTGGTGTCAGTCCCCTCATGGATCGAAAGGATCAGGTAGTGACCATCGTCGGTGACTTGAGCCCCAAACTCCCATTTCGGATGGTCCCGTCGTTCATAGACCAGACGGTCTTCCGCCTGCGGCGTCGCCACCCGATGGAAATACAACTTGTTATACTCATTGATGGCCGTCAGCCGGTTTCCGTCTGCCGGAGCGTCGAAGCGTGAATAGTAAAAACCCGAGCCATCGTGAGCCCAGGAGGCTTGGGAGAATTTGACCCAATCCAATCGGTCTTCGAGGTCCTGGCCGGTCTCGACATCACGAACTTTCCACGTTTGCCAGTCCGATCCCGCCTCCGACAAACCGTAGGCCATGCGTCGCCCATCCTCGCTGATGGAGTATCCGCTGAGAGCCATTGTCCCATCCTTGCTCAAGAGATTGGGGTCCAGAAGCACCGTTGGAGGGGCATCAACAGCGGTAGTCCAGTAGAGGACCGACTGATTCTGCAATCCATCATTCCGCGTAAAGAAATACCGCCCACCCTGACGGAAGGGGATGCCGTAGCGCTCAAAGTTGATGAGGTGGGTCAGCCGGTCCCTTAGTCCGGCTCGGTGGGGTAGGGCGGACAGGTAGGACTCAGTGACCTGTTGCTGACGGTGTACCCAGTCCTGGGTTTCCTCCGAGTTATCGTCCTCAAGCCAGCGGTAGGGATCGGGAACCGCGGTACCGTGGTAATTGTCAACGACATTGGTTTTCCTAGTCGGAGGGAGAGTGGGCGTCGAGGGAATCACAAGCGAAGAGACCGCACATCCGGCCGCCACGAGCCACAACGCGGCCGCCATGCAAAAGCCGGACTTCATCCCGCAAGCCTTGCCCGTCCAAGCCATCGGCGCAAGCCGCTACGTCAGCGGTAGATACAAAACAAATGACCTGTCCCTTAGTCGTATTCTCGCCGCCGTAGTTCGCAATGTCGGGGAAGGTTTCCCCCGCCTTTTGTTGTAAATTTCACCTACCCTCAGAAAGAAACCGATATCCGTGATGGTGGGTGTTCAGACTTGAGGGATGAGCGGTTTTTCCGGTAACTCTTTGGTCCTACTTGGGTCATTTTCCATGCGACGCCTTTGCTCTCCTCCGGCTTTCTGGTCGGCCTGCAGTAGGAAGTCGCTTGACTTGACTGTATGGCGATTGCATAACTGTCCGTAATATTTTACGTCCCATCGATATGACAAAGACCGAGATTTGCAAAACGACCGAACGACGACGTTCCGGTTTGGGTGGTTTCACCCTGATTGAACTGCTGGTGGTAATTGCCATCATCGCCATTCTGGCCGGAATGCTGCTCCCCGCTTTGGGCAAGGCCAAGACCAAGGCTCAAGGCATCCTGTGCATGAACAATGGCAAACAGTTGATGCTGGGCTGGAATCTTTACGCGGGCGACAACCGAGAGGGATTGGTCACCCCCTTGGACGATGGGTCCAATCAAACGAAAAATCGCCCTGTCTGGGTTAAAGGCGACATTAGCGGATATACCAACCCCCAGAACACCAATGTCAACGTTCTGACCAATAGCCCGCTCTATACCTATACGGGGCGTTCGCTGCCGATTTATCTTTGCCCCGCCGACCGTTCCGCCACAGGGCGACTTCCCAATTCCAAGGGAACACCCCGAATTCGCAGCATTTCGATGAGTCAGGTTTTTGACTTCGGGTCATGGCTTCCCGCAAACAAATATCGGGTGTATGCCCGCTCGACGGACATCGTGAGCCCTGCTCTGACGTTCGTCACCGTTGACGAGGCCCCAGACTCTATCAATGACGACGCCATCGCCGTCCAAATGATGGACCCTGGCGCAACCAGCGGCAGCCTGATTGACTATCCGTCGCAGGAACACGGTGGAGCTTGCGGTTTTTCCTTCTCTGATGGCCATTCTGAGATTCACAGATGGCTCAGCAAGGTTTTCCGGACCAAGTCCACCTATAAGACGACGGTGGCTGGTGCTGGTACCATTAGTTCCAAGGGTGGTGACCCGCTCTCGGTGACGGATGGTCTTTGGCTCTCGGAGCACACGACGGTGAAGAAGTAGTTGTTCACCTTACTTTGAGACAGTGCCGCCATTTCGGCGGCACTTTTTTTATGCCCTCATCGCCCCGCCGTCGGCTCTTGGCCGGACTGATCCTGACGCTATGTTGCGCCGGTTGGGCCTTCAGTTTTCCGGGGATGAAGGCCCTGACGGCGCTGGGGCTGAAGCAGGTTCCGGGAAGTTCAACGGTTTTTCTGGCCTTCTGGTGTGTCGGCCTTCGATTTCTCGCCGCCGCCTTGGTTTTGTCGCCGTTTGTTTTTCTCACCGGATGTCTTCCGTCCCGACGGGAAGTGCAACAGGGCCTGGGGATCGGTTTTTTTGGTGGCTTGGGTCTGGTGCTGCAAATGGATGGGGCGACCTATACCCACGCATCTACGGCGGCCTTTCTCACTCAGGGTTATTGTCTCTGGATTCCGATTTTTGTTGCCATACGGAGTCGGCGATGGCCCGCAACGGTGGTCTGGGCGGCCTGTCTGTTGGTGTTGGTTGGTGCTGGATTTTTGGCGGGTGTCCGTTGGAACAATTTTCACCTGGGCCGAGGGGAACTGGAAAACCTGCTCGGTTCGGTCCTTTTCGCCGGTCAGATCCTCTGGCTGGAACGGCCCATTTTCTCTGGCAATCACGTGCTTCGGTTCACCTGGGTGATGTTTGTCACCATGGCGGCCCTCTGTATCCCGTGGGCCATGGCCACCGCCCCCTCGTTTGGTTCACTCCTGGCCGTGTACAGCACGGGTCCCAGCCTGGTCATCCTCTTTTTCCTCATCGCCATTTGCACGGTGGCCAATTTTCTTTTGATGAACCGTTGGCAACCGCAGTTGAGTGCCACCGAAGCCGGCTTGATCTACTGCACGGAGCCGGTGTTCACGAGCGGAGTTTCCCTGTTCCTTCCGGGATGGATGTCCTCGGCGTTCGGCCTCGATTACGCCAATGAATCCCTGACATGGAATCTGCTTCTCGGTGGTGGTTTGATCCTCGGTGCCAACGCCTTGCTACAATTATTCCCGCCTCATAGATCAGACGGATCCCCAGAAATTACTGGCGTGCTTCGCGACTCGATTGAGGGATAAACCACAAAGAGCGCAGGGGGCACAGAGAAAGAAAATCGGTCCATTGGTGCCTTAGAAAGTGGTCCCCCGAGAGTTTGGTCCGGGGAGAGGGGCAGCTTCAAGTTGGTCCGAATATTTCCCACCGCTCCAACTTTTTCTTTTGCCGGTTCAGTGCTGCTGCTTCCCTCATGCCGTGCCTTATCGCGCCGACCCGGACCTAGCCGATTTCGTGCAACGCCTGCCCAAGACGGAAACTCACCTCCATCTCGAGGGGGCCTGTCCTTTCGAACTCCTGCAACAGCTCGATCCCGTGAAATACGCCGCGCCTCCGCCGTTTTGGGAGGACGGGTACCGCTACCGCAGTTTCAACCAGTTCATGGACCTGTACGTGGAGTACTGTGCCGCATTTTTCACGTCGGCGGACCGCTACCATGAAGCGGCAAAGATCATTTTCGCTCGTTGTGTGGAACAGGGCTGCCGGTACGTGGAGACGAGCTTTCACCTGCCGACGTTGCTGTTCATGAAGGACACCGGTCCGGAGGTGATTCGTGCTGTTCGTGCAGCGGCACCGCGTGGACTTGAGCTCCGTATTTTCGCGGGCATGTGTCACAATGATTATCGGGATGCAGGGCGTGACCTGATTGAGGAATGCCTCCGCTGGCCCGAGTTGGACGGGATCGACCTGCACGGATGGGAAGACTTACCTTTGGAGTCGTGGACGGATGATGTCTGGGCGCGGGCACGGGCGCTCGGCAAGTTCACAAAAGTACATGCAGGTGAGTTCATGGGGGCGGACTTTGTCGACCTTGTTCTCGACCGACTCAAAGTGACCCGCATTGAACACGGCGTGAGATCGGCGGAAAGCCCGGCGACGGTCGCCCGCCTGCTGCGGCAGAACGTGGCGCTCGACATTTGTCCCATCAGCAACGTCAAGCTGGCCGTGCGCGGCATCCCGAGTATGAAAACGCACCCCATCCGTCGGCTTTTTGATGCCGGTGTGACCGTCACGATCAACTCCGACGATCCCTTCTTTTTTGGCAATTCCCTCAGCGAGGAATACTACGCCCTGCACCAGGAACTCGGCTTCAGTCGCACCGAGCTGGTTCGGGTGGCGGCGAACGGCTTCCGGGTGGCCCTGTTGCCGGAGCATGTCCGGCGAGCCCACCTCGATGAGTTGGCCGGAATTGCCGCTTCGGAGGCCCTTTCTTTTTAAGCCAGATGACTGCTCATCAACGGATCGCATCACTCCCACACCACTGCACCTTTACCGAGGGCGAGTGGCGTGCCCTGGCGCGGCATTGGTATCCGATTGCCTACAGTGACGAGGTGGCGGGCAAGCCCCTCGCGCGCACGCTCCTCGACCAGCCGCTCATTCTCTATCGAACCACCGGTCGCCAGATCGTAGTCGCACGCGACCTGTGCATTCACCGGGGTGTGCCGCTGCATCTCGGCTGGCAGGAGGGTGACGAGTTGGTGTGTGCCTACCATGGTTTTCGCTATGGTACCGATGGACGTTGCACCAAGGTTCCGGCCCAACCGGAGCTGCCCATCCCTCGGAATCTCTGTCTTGAGACCTATCCGACGGTGGAGCGGGGCGGCTTGATCTGGACCTGCCTTGGGCCTGATCCTTCTTCCTCAGCCACGGTGCCCGACTGGCCTGAGTTGGAGGACCCGACCTACCGCATGCTGCATGATCCCCCGCCCGAATGGGATGTCACTGCGGGACGCCAGCTCGAGAACTTCATCGACGTAGGCCATTTCTCGTGGATACACGCCGGGACCTTTGGCAACCGCGAACGTCCCGAAGTGGCCCCCTACGATGTGGTCCGGACGCCCTCTGGTTTTCATGTGGAATATCCCTACCTGGCAGTGAACACGGCGGCCTCGGCGCTGGGTACGGAGACCACCATCGAACGCTGGATGGTGTACGACCTGCACCTGCCGCTGGCGTGTCGACTGATGATCGACTACGGCGAAGGCCGGCGGCACTGCATTTTTGATGCGCCCACCCCGGTGTCGCGTCGGCGGACACGGATTTTCTTTTTCATCGCGCGCAATTTCGATCACCACGTGCCTGCCCGCCAGCTCCTCGATTGGGAGAACTCAATCCTGGCCGAGGACAAACCCATCGTCGAAAGCCAACGCCCCGAGGAATTGCCGGTCGACCTGAGCGAGGAATTCCACATTCGTAGCGACCGCTTTGCGACGCAGTTCCGGGCTGCGATGAGGGACCTGGGTCTGGGTGCGAACTATTCCGCATGAAACTTTTCGTCAAAGGGGACCTGGTCGGGTGCCGTGGTCTCGATGACCGAACGCCGCTTTCGCCAAGCCGCCTGCTGGATGCTCGGGGCTGCGGCCTTTTCCGCGCTGGGCTTCATGCACGCGACCAAGATTACTCCCTTCGATGTGATCGGTTCGGTCGAGCCCGCATGGCCCTGGGTCTGGGCTTACGTGGGCACCGCGGGGTTGCTGGCGGTCATCCCGTGGATCTCCCGTCCCGCGGATGATGTCCAAATTTAGCGACCATCGCCTATATACCCCCTTACCCATTCGCCCTGAGGCCTGCCTACCGGTGGTCGGCCCCGGCGGCCACAACGGCTTCCGTCAGTTCCTCCACCGTCCATTGATTGCCCTTGAAGACCTTGAACAACTTTCCCTGCCGATCCAACACGACGGTTCGCAGATTGTGATTCTGTTGCGCCGGTTCCACGTCGCGGGCGAAGTAGAGTTCGAAGTGACCTGCCAGTCGTTCGATGGAGTCCATAGACGCCTGACAGAACGACCAGAGGGCGGGATCGTTCCCGTAGGTGCGTCCGTAGTTCAGGAGCCGTTCCAGGGTGTCGTAATGGGGATCGAATGATAGGGACACCAGGTGACAGTTGGTCAGGAGGGGAGGGGACTCCTTCAATCGTCGTTGCAGCGCCGCCAGGTTCCGACTCAGTCGGGGACAAAAATCGGGAAAGGGACAACGGGTGAAGATGAAATCGAGAACCACCACCTGTCCCCGGAGCGAGTCCAACTCGAAGCTCTGGCCCAGTTGGTTGGTCAAGGTGTAGTTGGGCACCCGGTCGCCGGGATTCAACACGTCCACCACAGGCACCTGCCGGACTTCCGGGGGAGGGGTTGGGAACGAGGCCTTCTCCGGGTTCGAATTGGTCACTGTTCTGGTTGGGGCATTTGTTGTCTGAGCCAGTTGTATCTCATCAATCCAGCCATCCGTGGCGGTGACCCGGAGGCGGAAGGTGATACGATCGCCAGGCTTCAAGCCCTGGAGTTCCTTGGGTTCCCGCACCGGGAACGGCATGGTCATGGCCTCCATGAAATTGGTGAAGGCCTCATGCTTTACCACCACACTCTTTCCGTCGGTCCCCAGGCTCCTGACTTCACCGACCCCAAAGTAGTTGGTGATTTCCCCGGAAGCCTCCGATTTTGAGGAGGGTCGGGTGGACGCCGAATCGCACCCGATTCCGCATCCGAGGGCTACGAGGAAGGTGAAAACCGCGAAGAATCGACGCATAACCTGTAAAGTCAGCATAAGCGGGGACGGTTCAGCCGGCAACCCGGGCCGTCGATGACGATGCGCGGATGGTCTCGTCGGCCGTTTTATCACGCATTGCCCTTGCGCGTCGGGCCGCGCTTCTCCTAAATGCCGTTGCCAGGGCCCATGGAACGCGGACCTGCAAACCCCGCCAGGGTCGGAAGGCAGCAACGGTAGCTGGCTCCCGTCTGCCGTGGTCACCCTGGTATTTTTATTTTCGACGTTTGAAGGGATGGCTCGCTCCTTGTAGGGGCGGCCTTCCGTGGTTAACCGATGTCCTACCAGGTCATAGCCCGGAAATACCGGCCGCAGCGGTTTGAGGACGTGGTGGGGCAGGAGCATGTCACCACCACGCTCATGAACGCCATTCGGGCGGGCCGAATCGCCCATGGCTACATCTTTTGCGGACCCCGGGGGACCGGAAAAACCACCCTGGCCCGCATCTTCGCCAAAGCTTTGAATTGCACCGGCGGACCCAAGGCCGATTTCTCCGTCGATGATCCCCGCGTTCGCGAGATCACCGAAGGTCGTTCGCTGGACGTCCTTGAAATTGACGGGGCCAGCAATAACGGCGTCGAACAGGTCCGGGAGCTCCGGGACACCGCCCGGTTTGCGCCCGCTTCGGGTACCTACAAGATTTACATCATCGACGAGGTGCACATGCTGTCGACAGCGGCTTTCAACGCGCTGTTAAAAACGCTGGAAGAACCTCCCGCCCACGTCAAATTCCTGTTTGCCACCACGGACCCCGAGAAGGTTCTGGTCACCATTCTCAGCCGGTGCCAGCGGTTTGACCTTCGTCGAATCCCCGCCGCTCTGATTTCAAAGCACCTGGCCTGGATTGCCTCCCAGGAAGGAGTCACCTTGGATGATGCCGCCTTGTTTGCCATCGCCCGCGGTGCCGAGGGCGGCATGCGCGATGCCGAGTCGACCCTGGACCAGTTGATCAGTTTCTGCGGCAACCGGATTGAGGAGGCCGATGTCCTCTCGATGTTTGGTCTGGCAGCCCGTCGGCAGCTGCTTGACCTCACCGGTGCCATTCTTGGGTCGCAGCCCGACGTGGTCTTGCGACTCCTCGATGAACTGGCGCGCAGTGGCAAGGATTTGGGACGCCTGCTCAACGACGTTTCGAATCACTTCCGAAATCTGCTGGTGTACCACATCAGCAAGGGGGACCGCAGTCTCCTGGAGGCCACCGAGTCCGAATTTGAGGTGTTGGCCGCTCAAAGCCGAGCCATCGAAGTGGAGTCGTTGACCCGGGTGCTCGAAAGCCTCAGTCAGGCGGAAAGCCATTTGCGGGACGCGCCGTCCAAACGCATCTTCCTGGAAGTCGCCCTTCTGAAGGCGATTGAAGCCCGAAATGCCGTCAGCCTGGATGTAGTCCTTCGCCAGCTGCAGGCCCTGCGGGCTGCGGCACCTACTTTAGTCCCAGCCGCTTTGCCGGCTCTGGCAGCGGTGCCCGCGCCCACCCCGGCGATATCCAGAGAGTCGGTTCCAAGCCCGGCGGTGTCGACGCCCCAGCCTCCTCCCAGTCCCGCTCTTCCAACGCCACCGGTTCCGGAAACGTCGGTCGCTCTGGCTCACGGTGGGACTGTTCCGTCCACTGCGGCAGAAAGACCACTTGAATCGCCCCGCGAAGTCGCGCCGTCGACCCCGGTTGCAAAGCCAACTCCACCGGAAAAACCGGTCAACGCTCCGGTACAACCGGCTCCCGAAGCTTCCCCGGACACAGTCTGGTCCGCACTGCTTCAGCAGATCACGACGGAACCCATTTTTCTGGCGCAGATGGCCCATGGACGTCCGCTGACGTGGATAAGCGGGGTTCTATCGGTGGAGTTTCCGCTGGCGGAATATGAGCTGCTCAACGCCACTTCCCAACTCAACAAGCTGCGGGCCTACCTGCAACAGGCGGGGTATGCGCGGGGAGAGATTCGATTGGTGGAAGGGGCTGCCCCACCCCACGTTGAGGTGGCCAAGCCAGTTCCGGTCCAACGGGCGGCGCCGAAGCCCCCGGAACCCAAACCTGCCAAGCCACAGCCGGTTCGGCTCAACAAAGAGGAGTTCCTGAACGACCCCGCCATACGGGCCGCCATTGAGGTCTTTCGCGCCCAGCTGATCGAAGTCCGGGCACCCGGTGAGTCGTCAGCCACCACCTAGTTCCGGCGATTGCATTTTATCCCAATTCCATGTCGAACATTGGCAAGATCATGAAACAGGCCGCCCGTCTCGAACAAGAGATGGCACGGGTTCAACAATCCCTGGCACTCAAGACGGTGGAGGGCACTGCCGGAGGCGGCACCGTCAAAGTCGTCGCCCGCTGTGACCAGACCGTTGCCTCCATCTCCATCGCTCCGGCGGCGGTCAATCCGGCGGATGTGGCTTTTCTGGAAGACCTGGTTCTTACCGCCGTCAATCAGGCGCTGACCCAGGCGCGGGAGACATCGCAGAGGGAAATGAGCGCAGTAACCAAGGGGATCAGTATTCCCGGTCTCATGTGACCTGATCTGACGTGACCGTCCTGCCCGCACCTCTGGTCCAATTGGCCGCCGCCCTCGGGCGACTGCCTGGCATTGGTCCGCGGTCTGCCGAACGGCTTTCCCTCCATCTGGTTCAGGCCGACAAACAGTTTGTCGAACACCTTGCCGCCGTGCTGGTGGGAGCACGAACCAGTGTCGGACCTTGCCAGACCTGCGGGGCACTGACCGAAGCCCAGCCTTGCGGCATCTGCGCCGATCCCAACCGGGATGGCTCGGTGCTCTGCATCGTCGAACGTCCGGTGGATATTTTGGGTTTCGAAAAATCACGGTCGTTCAAGGGGCGATACCATGTCCTTGGAGGAAAACTGAGTCCCACCCAGGGAGTGGGGCCGGAGGACCTTCGGATAGCGGAACTGGAGCGGCGAATCTCTGGGGAAGGGGTGAATGAAATCATTCTGGCCCTCGGTTCGGATGTGGAAGGTGATGCCACCAGCCATTACCTGGCCCGCCGACTGCGGGCGGTCGGCCTCAAGGTGACGCGCCTGGCCCAGGGACTTCCGGTTGGAAGTGGCCTCGAATACGCCGACGAACTCACCTTGGGCCGCGCACTGGAGGGGCGCCGAGAGATGTCCCCAGGTTGAAAATTTGAGTCGAACTATCCCATGACCCCACCCCAGGCAGCCGTCTTCGATATTGGCAAGGTGCTCCTCAACTTCGATTTTCAACGGTCTGCGGATCATTTGAGCCCGGACAGTGATTTGACACCGGCTCAGTTCCGAGAACTGATCGATCAATCCCCTCTGCTTCATCGCTACGAAACCGGGCAGTTGACCTCGGAGAAATTCTACCACGAGGTCCGGATTCGTTCCAGATATCGGGGTTCGTTCGAGCAATTTGCACCCAGATTCGCCGATATGTTTGCCGAAATCCCCCGCATGACAGCCTTGCTGGCGGAATTTCGGCGTCGAAAGATTCCCACCTACATTTTCAGCAACACCAACGAACTGGCGGTTCGTTGGATGCGTTCTCAGTACCCGTTCATGGCTGATTTTGATGAATTTATCTTCAGCTTTGAGGTGGGGGCGATGAAGCCAGACGAACTGATTTACCAGGCTTTGGAGGAGCTCAGTGGGTTCTCCGGCGACGAGTTGTTCTATATGGATGATCGCCCTGAAAATGTGATGGCCGGACGGGATCGCGAATGGCGGGGCGTGGTTCATTCGGACCCGGAAGTCACTTGGCGGACCGTCGAAGAAGTCTTTGGTTGGACCGGACCCGGCTGACCGTCACGCTCCCGGGGCATGGCATGGAGACTATGAAGAAGGGCATCGCCCCGGTTTGGAAAGTAGCGTCACTCGGTAAATCCACGGCCAACCTCCGCCGGGGTGCCGAGTCGATGACCATTGAAGTCCTCGCACCTGACCTTTTTCGATTTCGGGTAGCCCCGGACCATCAGATACCCGGATACGCATCATTTGCCATTGTCGGGGAGCCGTCGGACTCGGTCGTTGCCGATTTCAAAGTCCAGGGTGGTTACCTCGAAGCCCGCACACCGGTGGCGACCTTCCGCTTGTCGCTGCGGTCGGGAGCCTGGCAGTTGGCGGACGCTATTGGACTGCCGGTTTTTGAATCAATTGCCTCGGAGCCTGTGGCATCCGGTTTGGAAACATCCGTGGAGTTGGCCTTGGTGGATGGAGAATCCATTTTTGGAATGGGGGAGAACACCGGCTCATGGAACCTTCGGGGACGGCGTCGGGATTTCTGGAACACCGATGTTCTAGGTCTGGCCCCGGCCATTTACCCGGGAATTCCATCCCTTTATGTCTCCATCCCCTTTGCGCTCTCGCTTCGTGATGGACGTGCGGCGGGTCTGTTCTGGGACAATCCCGGGCGTCAACTTTGGGATGTGGGTGCACGCCGCCTGGACCGGTGGTCGATGACGGCATCGACCGGCACGATCAACCTTTACCTCTTTGCCGGACCTGAAGTTCCCGCCGTGGTGGAGCGCTTTACCGAATGGACGGGACGCATCCCGCTCCCGCCCCGTTGGGGGCTTGGCTTCCACCAATGTCGGTACTCCTACTCCAGTCGCCGAGAATTGGAACAAATCGCCCGGGAGTTCCGTCGTCGGAAACTACCCTGCGATGCCCTCTATCTGGATATCCATCACATGGATGCGTACCGGGTGTTCACGTTTGGTACCGAATATCCAAAACCCGGCGAAATGGTCCGACGCCTGGGGCGGCAGGGATTCCAGGTGGTGACCATTGTCGATCCCGGAGTGAAAGAAGACCCTGACTTTGGAGTTTTTCAAAGAGGCCTTGCCCGGGATGCCTTCGTCAAGGGCCCCAAGGGAAAGGCGGATTTCGTTGGGGAGGTCTGGCCGGGCAAGTCCCGGTTTCCAGATTTCCTGAAAGCAGAAACCCGTGCTTGGTGGGGAGACGAACAGGCGGCTCTTTTGCGTCTGGGTGTTGCTGGCGTCTGGAACGACATGAACGAGCCGGCCAACTTTGCACGTAGCGATAAGACGCTGGACCCGGCGTGCCAACAGGGCGTGGCACCTTCACAGACGCGCCATGGTGATGTTCACAACGCCTACGGTTCCGAGATGGCCCGGGCCTCGCGTGAGGGTATCCTCGACCACGGCGGAGGTCGGCGTCCGTTCGTTATCACCCGGGCCGGTTATGCCGGCGTCCAGAGGCATGCCCTGGTCTGGACCGGTGACAATTCTTCCTCCTGGGAGCATCTGAGGGACGTCATTCCCGAACTGCTGAATCTCTCCCTCTCAGGCCTGCCGTTTTGTGGCGCGGATGTGGGCGGATTTTTGGACCATTGCCCACCCGAATTGTTTGTTCGTTGGTTTCAGTTGGCGACGTTCACTCCGTTTTTCCGTAATCACAGCAATCTGGGAACCCGCGCCCAGGAACCATGGGCATTTGGTTCCGAGATCGAGGGAATTTGCCGCGCCTACCTCCACCTTCGGTATCAATGGCTGCCCCATCTCTACTCGCTGCTCGCGGGAGCTCGCGAAACGGGCGCTCCCCTCATGCGTCCCCTACTTTGGCATTATCCGAACGATCCCCGGTCGGTTTCCTGTGGCAGTCAATTCCTGGTCGGTCGCGACCTGCTCGTCGCCCCCATTCTTGAGGCCGGTGCCGCCGCCCGTTCCGTCTATCTGCCGCCCGATTTGTGGTATGATTATTGGACGGGGGAGCTCCTGCAGGGGGGGGAAGATATCCTGGCCGAGGCACCCCTCGACCGGTTGCCCCTCTTTGTCCGCGCCGGTGGGATTTTAGCCTTGGGCAGGGTGGGCGCTTGGGCCGGATCGGAAGATAGATCGGTCGTCACCCTAGCATGCTGGCCCGGAACCGATGGCGAGCTCCTGTGGTACGAAGACGATGAAGCGACCGAGGCTTATCAGCAGGGAGTCTTCCTGCGGCGGACCATCCGCTCGGCTCGTCGGCGCTCCCGGTTTCGAATCGATTTCTCTGCCGTGCAAGGAAACTTCGGCAGTCGCGTACTGTCCTGGCACCTCCGGGTTCATGGCTGTGGAGTTCGGGCGCGCGCCCGATTCTCTGGCGTGACCGGCACTGCGTCGGTGGACTCGGAATCGGGCATTTTCGAGATCGACATTCCCAATTCATCGGGCGAGATGTCGGTGGAATTGACTGGAATATGAAATCACGACCCTTTTTGCTGAGCACTCTGGTGGCGGCGGCCTTGTTAGCGGGGTGTACGTCATTTGAGTCGGATTGGAATGCCACCACCCGCTATCCCGCGCCTACCGGCGATATCTCGGGTCCCTGGATCGGGACGTGGCAAAACACCAACAACGCACACCGAGATCAGCTTCGCGCTGTGGTCAAGCGTGTGGGATTGCACGAATGGCAGGCCCATTTTCATGCCCACTATGGACGGTTGCTGACCTTTTCCTATCGGGCGAAGTTGACCGGCGACGAAAAGGACGGACAGGTTCATTTCACCGGCGAACAGAACCTCGGTTGGCTCGCTGGCGGGACCTTCCGCTACGTCGGGGAAGCCAGTCCGACCAACTTTTTCTCCACCTACGAAAACGCCTACGACTCCGGTACCTTCACCCTCCATCGCCCGTAGCGCCGACGTTCCGATCCTCCAAATAACAGCCTGTCTTTCCAACTCAATGATTCAAAGGCAACCGATTGAACCAGAAGAACATCGGTAGGGCGAGGCTCCTGCCGAGCCGCGGCGGTTCGAACCACGCCCATTCCGCAGAAGCGAAGCTAATTCGCCGTCCGCAGGACCGAGGGTCCTGCCAAGCCGAGTCGGTCCGGATCACTTTTCGGCCCAACGCCACTCGACAGGATTCCCGGATTGACCTACTGCCCGGGCTCCGCATCTGCAGGGGGGGCGGATGCCGGTTCCGATACCGCAGCCGGGGTGACGGCTTGCTCCACGGGCCCTGTCGTTGCAGGAACCTCGGCTGCCTTTTCCTCGACCGTGTTGGGCAAAGGCAACTGGGCAGGATCGGCGGTGACCACCGCTTCCGGGCGGACCACGGGGATGCGCCGCAATTCATCAGCGGCAGGAAGCCCGTCCAGACTGGCCAGGCCAAAATACTCCAAAAAGGCAGGGGTGGTTCCGTACTGCATGGGGCGCCCGACCACCTCAGCGCGGCCGGCTTCGTCGATGAGCCCGCGTTCCTTGAGAGTGGTGATGACGCCATCCACCGCCACGCCACGAATCTGTTCCATCTCAGCGCGTGTGACCGGTTGGCGATAGGCGATCACCGCCAGCGTCTCCAAAGCAGGCAGGGAAAGGCGGGCAGGGCGATTCTTGACCCCGAGGAAGGCCCGCACCCAGGGAGCAAATTCGGGTAAGGTGACGAACTGCCAGGCCCCGGCAACACAGGCAACCCGGTAGCTCCGTGCGGCAGTGGCATAATCTTGGGACAGTTCCTCGAGTGCCGCCTGAATCCGCTTGGGGTCCAACTTGCGAAAGGCCCGAGCTGCCTCCGTTGCCCCCTCTTCATCCGCTGCTTTCCCAAGAACATCTCGCAATTCGGCGACGGAAAGCGGTTTGGGAGCCGCCATCAGTAGCGATTCCAGGATGTATTTGAGCTCGGTAAACAGTAACTGCTGGTCCATGCGGGTATTCTTCAGGCCGATAGCGGCAATTCCAGGGGTGTCGGCACGGGTGCATCCGGGACGATGTCAACCGCTGGTGGCTCCGGTTCGCCGGTAAGAGCTGGAGCCGCCGCGATCTCAATATCACCAAATTCTGCCCCCTGGGTCAGATGCACCTGCCGGAGGCGGGTCAATTCCAGGACTGCGAGGAAGGTGACAACAACTTCGAGGCGGCTTCGGGCCTGCGAAAACAATTCGGCAAAGCCGATACGGGGACGTTCAAGCAACAAAGCCCGCAGCGACTCCAGCTTTTCGCTGACCGTATGAGCGTCCGCTTCGATCTCTCGAACGTCGTCGCGGTTTTTAAACCGCTTGAGGATTTCGTTGATAGCGCCGATGAGGTCAAAAACGGAAGCTTCGGCACCCTTTCGAGCCGGTGCCGTCGGCAGCTCCATCCGGGCCGCCCGTCGCTCGTACACCAACGCCTGGTGCTCTTCGTAATGCTGAAGCCGCCCGGCGGCATCCTTGAACTTCTTGTACTCCACCAGGCGACGGATGAGTTCCCACCGCGGGTCGTCCCCTTCTTCCGCTGATTCCTGAACCACCACCTGCTTGTCCACCGGCAAAAGTTCCCGGCTCTTCAGGTAGAGGAGATTGGCTGCCATCACCACAAACTCCCCGGCCACCTCCAGGTCAAGGTCCCGCATCTGACCCAGATAGGCCAGAAAGTCTGCCGCAATCCGGGTCAGGTTGACCTGATAGATGTCCACCTCCTGCTTGCGCACCAGATGGAGCAGCAGGTCGAGAGGACCTTCGAAGACCTCAAACTGGACGCGATATTCACTCATTGAATCCGCGGCCGACTGGGTCCGCGGGGGAGAGGGCTTACCACATCAGCGACCCTTTTGGCAACGGCGGCGTAGGACATCGCCAGCGGTCTGTCCCGCAGAACGCCCGGAAATCTCATCACCAGATATCCAAACAGATGACCTGTCCCTTAGTTGACTACCGGAAATGACAAACAAATGACCTGTCCCTTAGTTTGATACCAAGTCGGGACTAGTGGGTATGGACCGCGGTAGGTTCGCTTTTCCTGTTGAGTCAAAGATTTTCAGCTTGACACACGGAACCGGTTCAAGATGGCACGGTTTGTCCCACTCGTTTCGAACCGATTATGCGTAAGTACCTGATGATCAATGCTTAGCTGTTTGCCGGCGAGGGGTTCATTCCCGGCATCTCTCATGCGGCCAGTGAGTCAAGGTGTTCCCGGACGGGTTCGCCAAAAATAAATCAACTTAGACTCATCACTTGTTATGACACTGATCACTCCCACTCATCGTTCGGTCTCCTATCCGGTCAGCCCGCTGGCTTCGTTGCTCAGCTTGACCCGGGATTTTGACCGATTGTTTGAAACGGCGGCTCAAGCCCGCGACACCCAGGTTGCCTTTGTTCCCTCGGTGGAACTCCGCGAGAACGTGGATCGCGTCCAGGTTATTCTGGAGCTTCCCGGTGTCGACCGCAGTGCTGTATCGGTAACGTTCCATGACGGAGTCCTCACCATCAGTGGCGAGCGTAAGGCCGAAGCCCCTGCCGAGAGCGAGGTCGTCCGCAGCGAACGCAGCTACGGTCGTTTCGAGCGCCAAGTCAATGTGGCCTATCCGGTCGACTCCTCGAAGATCGTTGCAGGTTACAAGGACGGCATCCTCACAGTGACCCTACCCAAGGGCCCTGAGGCGCGTCCGAAGACCATCGACGTGGCGGCCAACTAAACGCCAATTCTGAAATATGCAGCCCGTCGGGCCCCGGCCCGACGGGCTTTTTGCCGGTCAACGGTCCAAGACCAATCCCCGTTCCCGGGTGTTGAGTTCCCTCCATTCACCGGGGCTCAACGTGCCTAGAGTGAGGCCTCCGATGGCAACCCGAAGGAGTCGGAGTGTGGGGTGTCCTATCGCCGCCGTCATGCGACGGACCTGTCGGTTTTTCCCTTCGTGCAACTCGAGGCCGATCCAACAATCGGGCACGGTCTTTCGAAATCGAATCGGGGGTATCCGTGGTGGGACTACCGGAACGGGGTCGAGGCGCCAGGTTCGTAGTTTTCTAGCCTGGTATCCTCCCATTTGCAGCCCATCCTGAAGTTGCTGCAAGGCGTCATCGGTCGGGATGCGCTCGACCTGTGCCCAGTAGGTTCGAGGGTGGCCGTGGGCAGGGTTTAGTAGCCGGTGGTTGAGTGCGCCCTCATCACTGAGGAGTAGAAGTCCCTCTGAATCCGCGTCGAGCCGACCCAAGGGATAAACGCGGGAGGGGAATCCGAATTCGGCAAGCGGACGGTTCGGCGAGCCGTCGGGAGTAAATTGTGACAGCACCCCATACGGTTTATTGAACGCCAGAAGCACTTCCCCATCAAAAGGAGCATTCCGTGACAAAAACCAGAACAATTTGGTAGCCGAAAGGGTTCTTTCCCCGTCAGAGACACGATTGACTGAAATCGCCGCTTTCCAACCCGAATTCTCCATCTCATGATAACCGCCGAAGTGAACGTCGCGGCCACCAAGCAACCTTCCCTCCAGCGCGAGGTTACCATCCGTAACCGGCAGGGAGTCCATGCCCGTCCCTCTTCTCAATTCGTCAAGCTCGCGGCCAAGCACACTTGTGACGTGTTCGTCGAAAAGGATGGGGAGACCATCAATGGCAAAAGCATCATGGGGCTATTAATGCTGGCGGCTGGCCCGGGTAGTCGATTGCGGATCACCTGCGAGGGTGATGGTGCCGAACAGGCGATGCGGGATTTGGTGGCGCTGGTGGAAAACAAGTTTGGAGAGGAGTAAGGAGAGGCGCATGTCGGACTTTGATATCCGCTATGTATCGCGGCTGGCCCGGGTGTCGCTGACACCGGTCGAAGAGGAAAAATTGGGCAACCAATTGGGACTCATCCTCGGTTACATCGCACAGCTCAAGGAGGTGGACGTCAACGGCGTGGAACCCCTGGCCCACGCGATTCCTCTCGTGAACGTCACCCGCCCGGATGTTCCCACCGGTTCGCTCGACCACGAAGAAGCCCTCCGAAATGCCCCGGCCCGGTCCAACGGCTTATTCGTCGTTCCCAAAATAGTCGAGTAATGGACCAGCGATCGGCCTTTTTCCGGCCTTCTTCCGGCCGCGTTCCGCCCCTCCGGCTTCCTTATGCTTCATCAATTGACCGTTGCAGAATTGACCGACCGGCTCGACCGGCGCGAATGCTCCTCAACCGAGGCTCTCGAAGCCTGCCTGGGTCAAATGGCTCGTGTGGAAGGTCAGCTCCACTCTTTTTTATCCTGGGATGAGGCCGACGCCCGCCGGCAGGCTGCGGTAGCGGATGCCGCCATTGCATCAGGTGCATACCGGGTGGAGCGTCCCTTATTGGGGGTTCCCATCGCCCTGAAGGACGTCTTTTGCCAGCAAGGCCAGCCGTGTGGCTGCGGCTCAAGGATTCTTCAGGGCTTCGTGTCGCCCTACGACGCAACGGTGGTTGCGCGATTAAAGGCTGCGGGAGCCGTGGTGTTTGGTCGGCTGAACATGGACGAGTTTGCTATGGGCAGTTCGACGGAAAATTCTGCGTACGGTCCAACCCTGAATCCGTGGGACACCAGCCGGATTCCCGGTGGTTCGTCGGGAGGCTGTGCCGCCGCGGTCTCCGCCAACGAATGTTTCGCAGCCCTCGGTTCGGATACTGGTGGGTCTATCCGACAGCCGGCCGCCCTTTGCGGCATTGTTGGGCTCAAACCTACCTACGGTTTGGTCTCGCGTTATGGTCTGGTCGCTTTTGCTTCTTCCCTGGACCAAGTCGGCCCTTTCACCAAGGACATTCGCGATTCAGCCTTGGTCCTTCAGTCCATCGCCGGTCACGACCTCCACGATTCGACCAGCCTTCCAGCACCCGTTCCCGATTATCGAACTGCCCTCACCGAGGGAAGCCTGAAGGGCGTGCGTCTCGGTCTACCGAAGGAGTACCAGGTGGGAGGGATGGACCCTGAGGTTACAGCCGCCTTCGAGTCTGCCTTGAAGCAATTGACCAGCCTGGGTGCGGAATTGGTGGAGGTATCCCTCCCGCATACGGAATACGCTGCGGCAACCTATTACATCATCGCTCCCGCCGAGGCTTCCGCCAACCTCTCCCGGTTTGATGGGGTTCGCTATGGCCTGCGAGTCGATGGCTCCTCTCCGGAGGAAATGAACAGTCGGACCCGCGGTGCCGGTTTCGGGCCTGAGGTGAAGCGACGCATCATCCTGGGGACCTACGTCCTCAGTTCGGGCTATTACGATGCCTTTTACGTCCGCGCCCAAAAGGTTCGAACCCTGATCCGTCAGGACTTCCTCCAAGCCTTTGAGCAGGTGGATGCGATCGTCACTCCCACGACCCCCACTCCCGCCTTCCGGCTGGGCGAAAAATCGGAGGACCCGTTGCAAATGTATTTGAGCGACATCTTCACCATTTCCTGCAACCTCGCCGGTATTTGTGGTGTGAGTGTTCCATGCGGTCTAACCCGCTCACCCCGTCTGCCGATGGGCCTTCAAATCCTTGCACCTCCATTTGGCGAGTCGACCTTGTTCCGCGTCGCCCATGCCTATGAGCAAAGCACGCCGTGGCACCGGGAGCGCTCACCGTTAAGCTAGCCGTCGACCATGACCGACGAAGCCGCGGAATTGTTCGAGCAGGAAAAAGTTCCCGACCTCAAGAAAAAGCGTCGGAATCGAAATACCGTGGACCTCGGTCGGGTCGACCGGCTTCCACCCCACTCCCTGGAGGCGGAACAGGGGGTCCTTGCCTGTGTTCTCCTTTCTCCCAACGACAGTCTGGGATTGTGCCTGGAACAACTCCGGTCTGGAGCCGAAACGTTTTACGATCTCCGGCACCAGATGCTCTACGAGCATTTGGTGGCCATGTACGACTCCAAGACACCGGTGGACCTGATCACGGTTCCCCAACGTCTGAAAGATGCGGGTCAATTGGAGGCCATCGGGGGGCTTGCTTACCTCAGCAGCTTGATGGATGCCGCGCCCAGTGCGGCCAATCTGGGGTACTACCTCGAAATCGTCCGGGAGAAACACGTCTTACGGCGGATTCTTCAGACCTGCACTGCGGCGGTCGGTCGCGTTCAGGAACACGAAGGCGGGGTCGATGAACTCCTGGACGAAGTCGAGCGGGACATCCTCAAGATCAGCCAGGACCGGGAGGACAAGGCGCTGCGCGGGGTCAAAGACCTGGTCCGCGGAGCGATCGACCTCATCCAAAAATTCCATGCCCGCGCTGGTGAACTCACCGGTATTGGCACTGGGTTTTCCGACCTCGACAAAATGACCAGCGGGTTCCATGAGGGCGAGATGATCGTGATCGCCGCCCGCCCCTCGATGGGAAAAACCTCACTGGCGATGAACATCGCGGAAAGCGTGATCATCGATCAGAATTTGCCAGTAGGGGTGTTCAGCTTGGAAATGACCGCCGAATCACTGGTCATGCGGATGCTCTGTTCTCTGGCTCGCGTTAATGGCCGCAGCATTCGGGACGGTTTTCTGAACCAGGGCGACTTCCAAAAATTGACGGCAGCCGCCTCCAAGCTCTCGAGGGCACCTCTCCACATTGATGATACAGCCGGGCTTTCGATTCTTCAATTGCGCGCCCGGGCCAGACGCATGTGGCAGCAGCACGGCATCAAACTGATCGTCATTGATTATCTCCAGCTCCTTCATTCGACCTCCAAGAAGGCGCAGGACAACCGACAGCAGGAAATCGCTGACATCTCCAGCGGAGTCAAAGCCCTCGCCAAGGAGCTAAAACTGCCTGTGATCGTGCTGAGCCAGCTCAACCGCGAATTCGAAAAAGACAAAAACCGCAAACCGCGGCTTTCTGATCTGCGCGAATCCGGGGCCATCGAGCAGGACGCCGATGTCGTCGGGCTCCTCTACAAACCGGCTGCGGGAGAGGAAGAGGAACCCTCCACCGAGGCGGAATCGCAGGAGGCCGTGCCGGTCAACCTGCTCATCGCCAAACAACGGAATGGACCCACGGGAGATGTCCGATTGTCCTTCCTCAAGGGACTGACCCGGTTCGAGTCGGCGGCCAGAATTGGGGAGGAAAATGAACCGTGAACTTGAGCCAATCATCGCCCGTCATTTTTTGGGGATTGCTTCCCGGGGCGGAGATTGGCTTCCATGCACCCGACCGGAGGTTGTTTTCGAGCCTCATTTGACGTGAAACCCATGAAATTTGCCGTTCGCCCGTGGTTGCGCACCGCCGCGCTGATTGTGGCCTGCCTCCAATTAACGGCACTCGCCCAGGATACCCGCCGCCCGGACCCGCCCAAAATTGATGCGGTCGTGATTCGCCATGCCGGACCTGCCGCCGTGTCCGACGATCTGATTCGCGCGAATATCCGCATCCGGGTGGGTGACAAGTACAGCCGACCCAGTGTTGACGACGACGTGCGCAACCTGTACGGCACCGGATACTTCTATAACATCCGGGTGGCAGAGGAAATCACCTCAACCGAGGCCGACTCCGCCGGCATACCGGTGCCGAAAACGGTCACGTTGACCTACGTGGTTCAGGGGAAACCGGTCCTGACCGAAATCCGCTTTAGTGGTAACAAGCGCTACAGCGCTTCCAAACTGCGCCGCAAGGTCACCTCCAAAGCCGGTGAGCCGTTGGACGAACGGAAGCTATTCAATGACTCCCAGGAGATATTGAAGATGTACCAGAAGGCGGGCTTGCAGAAGACCAAGGTAGACCCTGTTCCCAGCATCAATGAACAGTTGGGTAAGGGGACCGTCACCTTTGAGATCAGCGAGTCCCCGAAAGTTCGGATCGACGACGTTGTCTTTCAGAACGCCAAGGCCTTCAAGCAGAAGAAACTGCATTATGTCATCAAGACCCGCCGGTGGTGGTGGCTCTCCTGGCTGACCGGTAGCGGCAAGCTCAAGGACGACGTTTTCGAAGAAGACAAAGACCGTCTGCGCGAGTTTTACGCCGATCACGGCTACATCGACTTCGATCTTCGGGGCGTGAAGTTCGATTATCCCTCCACCAACCACATGGTCATCCGGTTGGACCTGGACGAAGGCCAGCAATACCGGGTGGGTAATGTCGATTTCAAAGGCAACGATCTCTTCCAAAAATACGAGATCATTGGAAATCTCGTGACCCGGGACGGCCAAAAAACCACCCGAGGCCTTCAACTGAGTCCGGGACAAGTCTTCACCCCCAAGAAACTCGATAAAGACCGGGAAGCCATCGAAGACTTCTACGGGTCTCAGGGCTATATCGAAGCCCGGATTGATCCAAAGAAGATCGCCAACATTGACAAGGGGACCCTGGACCTTTCCTATGACATCAAGGAGGGGCAGAAATATTATGTCGAGCGTATCGACATCAAAGGGAACACCAAGACCAAGGACAAGGTCATTCGTCGCGAATTGGCGCTGTCACCTGGCGAACCGTTTGACATGGTTCGGGTTAAAGCCTCGAAGCAACGACTCGAGCAGACCCAGTTCTTTGAAAAGGTCGACACACAAAACGAACCGACCGAAATCGAGAATAAACGGAACCTCGTTGTCGGGGTGCAGGAAAAGAACACGGGTAACATTTCCGTCGGTGCCGGTTTTAGTTCCGTCGACAGCATCGTCGGGTTCGTCGAGTTGTCCCAGGGCAACTTTGACTTGTTCAACGCGCCCCACTTTACCGGTGCCGGACAAAAGGCACGCATTCGCGCTCAATACGGAAGCCAGCGGCAGGACTACATCATTGGTTTTACCGAGCCGTGGTTTCTCGACCGTCCGCTCCGCTTGGATACCGAGTTGTTTTATCGGCAGCTCAATTACCTTTCGGACAACTACACCCAGACTCAGGCGGGTGGCACGGTGGGCCTGGCCAAGCGGTTGCCGTTCAATCTGACCGGTGGCGTCAACTACACGCTGGAAAACATCAAGATCAAGTTCTCCGACGCCTACAAGGCCTCCTATCCGCAAACGATCACCAACACCACCTACCAGACCAACATCGTGAACGGCAAGCCGGTGGTGGGCGTGATTCAAACTCCCGCACCCGGGCCTCAGCCGGTTCTGTTGCAGGAAGAGGGTGATCGCCTCGTGTCGCGTGTCGGTTTTTCGCTGGCCTACGATACCCGCAACAGCGCACTGCTTCCAAGCCGCGGGCACCGTTTGGAATTTGTTCCCGAAGTGGCCGGCGGACCTCTGGGTGGGGACGTCAACTACTACAAGCTCGAGCTTCGGGCGGCGCAGTATTGGAGTCCCCAACGGCTGGCAGGTCCGTCCAGTGTCTGGCAGGACATTCTCGAAGGGCACATCGTTGAATTGGTCGGTCGGGTCGGGGTGATTGATGCCTACGGCGACGGCGATCGGGGCGCCCACGGTCGTGTGCCGCTATTTGACCGCTACTACCTCGGCGGCCTCTACAGCCTCCGCGGATACAAGTATCGTACGGTCGGACCCATCGATGAACTGACAGGGGAACCCATCGGGGGAAAGACGGCTTGGTTTGCTTCTGCTGAATACAGCTTGCCCATTATTGAACGTTTGCGCTTCGCGATGTTCTACGATGTGGGCATGGTTTACGAAGACGCATACAGCTTTACGCCGTATAAGTTTAAGGACGGTAGTGACACCGGGTTTTACTCGGACAACTTCGGCTTTGGATTGCGCTTGAACCTTCCCATCGGTCCGCTTCGCCTCGACTACGCGATTCCGATAACCCGCGACAAGTATCAGGGGCACTCCGGACGCTTCCAATTCGGAGTTGGCTATCAGCGGGAATTCTGACAACCTAACAACACTAATCGAAATTAATGATGAAATTGACCTCGACTAACTGGATTGGGATCGCCTGTGGGCTGCTCCTCGCGGGTTCCGCTTTGGCGGAGACCAAGATCGGTGTGGTGGACCTTAAGAAAGTGTTTGAAGGTTACTGGCGTACCGGTCAGGCCGACAAGCAACTCAAGGATCGAAAGTCCGAATTTGACCGGATGCTCGGCAACCTGGAAGAAGACTATAAAAAGTCCAATGAGGAGCTGAAAAAGTTGGTCGAAGCCGCCAACGATCAGGCTGTCTCCAGTCAGGAACGCGACAAGCGCAAGGTGGACGTTGAAAAGAAGGTGGCCGACATCCGCGAACAGGAGAACAGCATTCGCAATTACCGCGACACGGCCGGCCGGGAACTCAATACCCAAATGACCCGGCTGCGTGAAAGTGTGCTCCGCGAAATTCGCGGTACGGTGGAGGAAAAGTCCAAGTCCGCCGGGTATCAACTCGTTTTTGACATCGCCGCTGTCTCCGGCAACAACACCCCCGTCATCCTCTATACCGTCCTCAACGGCACCGAAGTCGATATCACCGACTCCGTTCTCAAATCCCTGAATGCCAATGCTCCGGCCGACGCTCCGTCCGACGACAAAAAGGACGACAAAAAGGACGACAAGAAAGCCGATCCCAAGAAATAGCGGGAACCTGCCTGCCGAGGCTTTTTTCGACCAAGGTTGGACTAAGGCCTCTCGGTCCTGCTGAAAGCGGCGCGGATATCTCCGCGCCGCCCTTTTTTATCCATGACCTCTGCGGTGATTGTTGCGGCCGGTCGGGGCACCCGAATGGGGCCGGGTATCGATAAACTCTTCCTCCCCCTCAAGGGAGTTCCCGTCGTAGTGCATTGCTGGAGATGTTTTGATGCGTCGCCCGAGATCGATGACATCGTTCTCGTCGTCCGGGACGGATGGCAGGAGTCATTTGACGAATTGGCCCGAAACCATCATTTCCTAAAGCCCTATCGACTGGTCGTCGGGGGAGCGGAACGACAGGACTCTGTTGCCAATGGGGTCGCCGCTTTGAAAAACGGTTCGGAATGGGTGGCGATTCATGACGGTGCCCGTCCGCTTCTGAGTCAAGTTGCACTGGCTCGATGCCTCATGGCTGCCCGCCAGCATGGCGCAGCAGTGGCTGCCCAGCGCGCGGTGGATACCATCAAGGAGGCATCGCCGGACGGGACCATAGCCCGGCATCTGGATAGGAATCTCCTTTGGACGGTCCAGACACCCCAGTGCTTTCACGTGCCAATCATCCGCAAAGCCATGGCGGCCGTGAAGGCGGAGGGTAAGCAAGTCACGGACGATACCGCAGCGTGCGAATTTATCGGGCAATCGGTCCGGTTGGTCGAATGCCCGGAACCGAATCTGAAGGTCACCGCGCCGGGAGATATTCCTTTGTTGGAAAGCCTGTTGGGATGAGGTCGACCACCTCCGTTTTCCAGGGAATGACAAGTTCATGGCCCGATTCCATCGCTGATGGTTGCGTCCGCACCTTGGCGGTCGTAGCCTGAACGCACCGCCCAAGGCGGCAATATCATGCAAAAGCGCCTGACCTACGCCGTTTTCTTCATTGTCCTTGGTGGGTATATTTTTACCGGCGCACACCTTTCCCGGCTGAGCGCCGACGACAAGGATGACGCCTACCAACAGTTGGAGGTCTTCACGCGGGTTCTGGAGCGCGTCCGTAAGGACTATGTCGACGGCGACAAGTTGACCTATAAAGACCTCGTTCAGGGGGCTTTGAAAGGAATGCTCGGTTCGCTCGACCCGCACAGTGAATACATGGAGCCGGTCAAATATGGGGAGCTCAAGGAAGACACCGAAGGTTCCTTCAGCGGCGTGGGCCTTCAGGTCGGCATCAAGGATGGGGGGTTGGTGGTGATCTCCCCCATGGAAGATACACCCGCTTTTGAGGTCGGAATCATGACAGGCGACCGCATTGAAAAGATCGACGGCCAGTCGACCGAAAGGTTCGGTATGAACGATGCCGTCAAACGGCTTCGCGGTCCCTCCGGCAGCAAAGTCACCGTGACCGTCTCGCGGGCTTCCTGGTCCGAGCCCAAGGATTTCAGTCTCGTAAGGGCCGATATCCGCATTTATTCCGTCAAGGACATCAATAATCGCCGCCAATTTCCCGTGGATGCCAACCACATCGGATACGTCCGTCTCACCCAATTCGGTGAGCGAACCGCCGACGAACTTGAGGAGGCACTCGTGGAATTGGAAAAACAGGGGATGACCGGATTGGTGATGGACCTGCGTGGGAACCCGGGCGGACTCTTGGATCAGGCCGTTGAGGTTTGCGAAAAATTCCTGGAGGCAGGAAAACCGATTGTTTCAACCGAGGGACGCAACCCGGCAGGCGACCTGCAACGCCGCTCTTCCAAGAAATCCGGCAAGCGGTTGAGTTTGCCGATGGTTGTTCTGGTCAATGGCGGAAGTGCCAGTGCTTCGGAGATTGTCACCGGCTGCCTGAAGGACCTGAAGCGTGCGGTAATCGTGGGAGAACAGACTTTCGGTAAGGGCTCGGTCCAAAGCATTCTGCCCCTTCCAGATGGTTCTGCCCTGCGGTTGACCACGGCAAAGTATTACACTCCCAGCCATCAAGTGATTCACGAAAAGGGTATTGGGCCCGACATTCTCGTTCCCATGAGCGACGATGAAGAGCTGGCTGTCCAACTCCGGCGCATTCCGGGAGGTGAAACCAACCTCGACGAAGTTCTTCGAGCGTATGAACCCGAGAAGCGGTCGCGTCTTCGCGAATTGGTGACCGACAATCGGGATGTCCAATTGGAACGAGCCAGCGATCTGCTCAAGGGGATCAGTCTTTTTGGACGCAAGCCGGCCGAAAAAGCGCCCGCCAAATTCCCCCACACCTCTGTTAACTAGTAGTTCCATTCGAAAAGCGAGATGATCTTGGGGATCGAAACCTCGTGCGACGAAACGTCGGTCGCGGTGGTGACCAATGGTCGCGTATTGGCCAATTGCGTCGCTTCGCAGACGCAGCTGCATGCGGAATATGGGGGAGTCGTCCCGGAATTGGCCACCCGCGAACACTTGCGAAACCTCATCCCCATGGTCCGGACAGCTCTTCGGGAATCAGGGTCGACTCTGGGTGACATCACGGCCATCGCTGCCACCCGGGGACCGGGGTTACCAGCTGCACTCCTGGCGGGCTATACCGCTGCCCAGGCCATGGCCTATGCTTTGGCGATCCCCCTCTTCGGGATACATCATCATGAGGCCCATTTGTACTCCCCTTGGATTGACAGTAAATCCCGCGCTGCCGATTGGGCCAAATTCGAACCGCATGTCGCCCTGATCGTCAGCGGAGGTCACACCCTTCTGGTGGCGGTGAATGGCCTGCTTGACCACCAAGTTCTTGGAGGAACCCTCGACGACGCAGCCGGTGAATGCTTCGACAAGACGGCAAAATTGCTGGGCCTCCCCTATCCGGGTGGACCAATTCTCGATCGATTGGCCATGGAAGGCGACCCGTCGAGCCACGCCTTTCCACGACCTCGAATCACCGATCCCGACGATGACTTTAGTTTTAGCGGCCTAAAAACCAGCGTGCGCTACTGGCTGGAACGGAATCCGGCAGTTGCCGACGATCCCACGTCGCTGCGAAACCTTTGCGCTTCAATACAGGCGGCCATCGTTGAGGTTCTCGCCGTCAAGGCGGTTCGGGCAGCGAAGCGTGTCGGAGTCGGCGGGGTGACTGCCAGCGGTGGAGTGACCTGTAATTCAGGGCTACGGAGGGAATTGGCCAACCGCTGTGAGCGACACCGACTTTGGCTTCGAATCGCTGACCCCAGCCTTTGCACGGACAACGCAGGCATGGTGGCGGTCCTGGGCGAACGCCTATCTCTATCCGGTTCCGCACCGGACACCTTCGACGCCGAAACGCGCCCCAGCTGGCCCTTGAACGAGCTCATCCGCTAGTTCCCGTTAACTACAAAGGGACAGGTCATTTGTTTGATGGAGCAGCGATTGGGAGTCGGGGCTGGGTGAATCAGGTGTTTGAAGACCATCGCCAGCGGTTTGGACCCAGGCGCAAGGATGGGGCGAGGCAGTTTAGGTTCCTGAATGAATCCGATGTTTTTGGATTGCGGGATCTGAGGTTGGAGCCCGTGGGGGGTTCCGCCAGTGCAGCGACAAAGTGAAAGCGTTCGGACCATCATTGCTTGGTTCGACGCCCCTTTCCGGCCTCAAAGCCTTCGTTGTGTCGACGATTTCCCTACGGCGGTACCTTTTTGACGCCATAAGCACGTCTCCTCTGCCTCAATGAATCATGTGACCGGCAGGAATTTCCCGTCCGTTTTGGTCGGGAAAACGGCGACTTTGTACCCAGGGCACACAAAATTTCCAAAAAACCTATTGCACTCAAGCGGGCGATTGATACCTTCTGCCTCCCCGTTGCCGCCGGTTGGTGGTGACTCAATATTTTTTCGGCCGCAATGCCCACGATTAATCAGTTGGTCCGCAAGGGCCGTAGCAAGCTGCGCTACAAAAGCAAAGCACCCGCACTCGAGGGTGCGTCATTTCGCCGTGGAGTCTGCCTCCAAGTGATGACGCGTACGCCCAAGAAGCCCAACTCGGCCATGCGTAAGGTGGCCAAGGTGCGGTTGACCAATGGCTTTGAGGTGATCGCCTACATCCCCGATGAAGGTCATAACCTCCAAGAACACTCCATCGTGCTGGTTCGCGGCGGCCGCGTCAAAGACTTGCCCGGTGTCCGTTACCACATCGTTCGTGGTACCTTGGACTGCGCCGGCGTTGAAAAGCGTCGTGTCAGCCGGTCCAAGTATGGTGTCAAACGTCCAAAACCCGGAGCAGCCAAGGCTCCCGGCAAGAAGTAATCCAAAGGAGAGAGGGATGAAACTGTCGGTTTAAATCACCGAGCTTCAGTTAGTTTCCTCTCGCCGTTTTCGACCCCTTTTTTTTCAAAACCGTATGGCCCGCCGTCGCCAAGCAATAAAACGTCCTCCCCAGATTGACGCACGCTACAACAGTCCGGTCGTTGCCCGCCTGATCACGGCGGTGATGCGCTCTGGAGGTAAAAACGTGGCCCGCCGCATCGTATACCGGGCATTGGATGTCCTCGCCGAAAAAAATCCGGGCGTCAATACCCTCGATATTCTGCAGCGCTCTCTCGAGAACGCCAAGCCACGGATTGAGACCAAGGCTCGACGTGTTGGTGGTGCCACCTACCAAGTTCCATTGGAAATTCCAGGGGACCGTCAAACGGCTCTGGCCATGCGCTGGCTGGTGACCTTTGCAGACAATCGGAAGGGAATTCCCATGCAAGAGGCTCTTGCTGCTGAGTTGATGGACGCCTATCAGGGTCAGGGCGCAGCAATTCGCAAACGGGACGACGTCCACAAGATGGCGCAAGCGAACAAGGCTTTCGCCCATTTCCGTTGGTAGGAATATTTCCCGAATCTCCCACTTTATGCCCCGAGGGTAACCCGGGGCCTTTTTCATCTCTCGAACCCGACCGTAACCGAACCGAATATGAGCGACGTCACCACGATCAACGCCGCGTTGAATTCTCCGCTGCGGCAGTACGCATTGGAGCGGACGCGGAACATTGGAATTGCCGCCCACATCGACGCAGGCAAGACCACGACCACTGAGCGTATTCTCTTCTACACCGGTCTGATTCACAAAATCGGCGACGTGGATGACGGCAATACGGTGACGGACTGGATGGAGCAGGAAAAGGAACGCGGTATTACCATCACCTCTGCCGCTGTGACTTGCTATTGGACGCAGAAAAAGGAGGCCGGAATATTCAAAACGTTCGAGACGATTCCCAATCGAATCAACATCATCGACACTCCGGGTCACGTGGACTTCACCGCTGAAGTCGAACGTTCGATGCGGGTGTTGGATGGTGCCGTCGCTGTGTTTTGCGGAGTTGCAGGTGTCCAGCCGCAGTCCGAGACGGTCTGGCGGCAGGCCACCAAGTACAAGGTTCCGCGCATTGCGTTCGTCAACAAGATGGACCGTACCGGCGCGAACTTCGAAAATGCGCTCAACGACATGCGCAAGAAGTTGAACGCTTATGCGTTCCCCGTTTTTCTGCCCATCGGTGCCGAAGACCGTTTTGAAGGCCTGATTGACGTGGTTAATCAAAAGGCCTTTGTCTGGGGGCCTGGCGATGTGCCCAATGAGGGACTGAAGTACGAAGTCACCGAAATACCCGAGGCCTTGAAGGAAAAGGCCCAACAGGCCCTCGCTGACCTGATTGATGCGGTTTCCAACAAGGACGACACGATTGCCAACCTTGTTCTGGAGGAGCAGCCCATCAGCGCGCCGGTTCTCAAACTGGCCATTCGTCGCCTCACCTGCCGGATCGAACTAGTCCCCGTGCTCTGCGGGTCGGCCTTTAAGAAGAAGGGCGTACAATGCTTGATCGATACCGTCATCGATTACCTTCCTTCTCCGATTGATATTCCGGCCACTGTCGGACACGTACCGGGAACCGAAGAGACCCGCGAAGTGCCACCGAACGACAATTCCCTCTTTTGCTCCCTGGCGTTCAAACTCTGGACCGACCCATTCGCGGGCAAACTGGTGTTCTTCCGTGTTTATGCAGGCAAGCTGAAGAAGGGCGACACCGTTTACAATCCTCGCAGCCGCCGCCGCGAGCGCGTCAGCCGCCTCATGATCATTCAGGGCAGCGAGCGTAAGGATGTGGACTCGGTGTATTCTGGTGATATCGCGGCACTCGTCGGCCTGCGGAACATCTGGACGGGCGATACGTTGTGCGATGAGTCATTCGACGTGACTCTCGAGCCGCCGACCTTCCCTGAGCCGGTCATCAGCATGGCCATCGAGCCCAAGACCAAGGGTGATCGTGACAAGATGTCC
>CAITXU010000115.1 GCA_903896505.1 uncultured Verrucomicrobiota bacterium
CAGACCCAGAAGTAGTGCTCACCGCCCTTGGCCTGACGGTCAGCAGCCAGGAACCGGACCTTCTCCACTGCCCAGACATCGCCGAAATTGTAATCGGCCTTCCGCTCGAAGATGTAGTCGTCCCGGGTGACCAGCCATCGGTCGGTGTCCCACGATTCGCCCAAGGTCTCCGTAACGAAGGTGAACATGGCCTCGATGTCGCCATCCGTCCGCATGGCGTCCATGGCAGCCAGGAACTCTTCGACCACCGACCGCCACTCGACCCAATGGGGTAAAAGGGCATTCCAGGTGTAGCTGACCCGCGACCGCGGAGCGTTGGTGTTGAGTGGGACAAATCTCCCATGGTTTTCAATCCAGCGGCGTTCGACAGGGTTATCCTTGATTCGGAACCCGCAGCCGCTGCACTCATAGCGGATGGTGCCCGCCAACGCGTCGAACCGCCATTTACCACCTGGCTTGGCCGTTTCGTTCGTGTCCCACTTGAGCTGTTCGAACTTCAGTTGCTGAAGGTGATGGCAATGGGGGCATTCAAAATGCCAGTGACGCTGGTCTCCCGCCCGAAAGGCCGTGTCCATGGCATCACCCTTGGTTCCCGGGGTGGAAATCAGGAACCGGCGTGAATTCCAAAAGGACCGGGTTCGTTTGAGGACCATTTCCAACCGTCCCGGCGGGTAGTTCCGAACCTCATCGCAGAATAGCCAGCGGATCGGCTTGGACTGAAGTCGGGCCTTGGATCCCGCCCATGCGCAGTAGAACGCCATCCCGTCGAAGGTGAAGCCGGTCAGGGTTGGTTCGCCCATCCGGGCTTTGACAGGTCGGCAGTTCTCAAAGGTTGGAGTCAACCTGTCTCGGACAAAGTCCCGGAGTTCATCCTTCGTGGACGTGACCCATAGACCCGGGCCGGGGTCCTCACTGATGGCCCAGCAGGCGCAGCAAATGACGGTTTGGGTCTTGGATGACTGCGCTGCGCACTGGACCGCGATGTCCCGGATGGCGTTGTTCGAAAAGTCCTCCATCACCGCCCGAACCCACGGCGATGAATCTGACCGCCAGCGCCCCGGCATGGGAGAGGATTCGTCAACCTGGACGAATTCTTCGCACCACTGCCACGGAGGCCGTCGGTCCGAGGGTTTACAGGCCGCGCAAAAGGCTGTCGTCAGGGGATGTTGTGTCGTCGCCACATAAAGGGCGGGACGTTCAGGGACATACCCCCCCGTCGCCCAGAAGGGGAAAGCCTCAAGACGTCCGATTTTCATTTTATCATAGTGCAGGGATAGGCTACACCGGTTCTCGATATTCACGGTCCTGGGCAACCTTTCTGCCTGACATTAGTGGGGGATGGGGGGCGCTTGTTACCTACTTTATATTGTTAGCAATAGATTCGGCCAAAAAACTAGCCTTCGCCGGTTGATCTCTGTTGATTTTTTCAATGCCTAATTGATTCTCCACCTGTTGTCGTTCCGAAAATAGAATAGCCCACATACATTTATGAAAGTAGACATGCCTGTTTGGAAATTTGGGGTGCGGGATGGCCCGTTTGTCGATGAAGAGATTGAACTTCTATCTAAGGTGCCAGGATGCGTCCTCCACGAGGACTTCGAACATAATACTGGGATGCCGCGTCGATGCATTACTATACCGGCAAAATCTCCCCATATCAACGGGAAGGAAGAGTTCGAAATACAGTATGCTCTCGTTCAAGTTAACCACGGCAAGCGAAAATTGTGGCAACGTCTTGCGCATCGAATTTTAACAAAGCCATTGGTGGGCGAAGAAACAGAAAAGTTGGAACAGGTGCTGAAAAATCAATGTCCATTAGGAGTTACAGTAGGCGAGGCCTTGAAGATCGTGTGGCCACAATCCCGAAACATCCATCCAAGCCGTCTGAAATATCCGGTCCAGCAGTGAAGGTCCTGACCATTTCCCTCCTCCCTGCCCCGAACAACATCCGCCAAAGGGTGATCCGGACGAGGACTACCCCCAACACCTGCCGGCGGTACACAAAAAGGCCCGGCCAGATGTCCAGCCTGGCTTCAATTCAGTAATCACTACCGCCGCTTCGGTACCAGCTCGAACACCCGCTGATAGAGTCGAACGCGGCCGGTGATACGGCGGGTGATCTTCATTGCCTGCACTTCAGCCAATTTGAAGTTTGCGGCGAGTTCTTTGGCAATGGCTCCCGCGTCCTTACCCTCGAGGAATAGGCAGGCCGCCAGTCCCCCTTTGGTCTGACGGAGTTCTGGTAGGGTGCTCGGGAGTCGGTCGGTCGGCTCTGGGTCGACATCGCCCTTGGGTGCTTTGCGGGATTTCGCGGGTTCCGGAGTCTTTACCGCGGTTTGGGGCTTCGACACCTTTGGCGTGGAACGGCGCGGGGCTGCACCTGATCCCGATTTGGGTGGGGTCGGAGTGGTGGTGGCTGCAACTGCTGCGTCGGGACTGGGGAGTGTGCTATCAACGGGTTTCATACGCTTTTTGAGAGTGCGGTTCATCCGCGGTTTACGAGAGCCTCGTTAGGGTGAGGTGGCAGAGGGGGCCAAGGGTTCTCATGGGAAAGTCAGACCTTTGCTTTCATTTGACGCTGCCGCACATGGTGCAAACCCACTTACTACCCCCTGCCCCGAACAACATCCGCCAAAAGATGATCAGTGCGAGGACCGCCCCCCAACACCCGCAGGTGCAAAGGGTTAAGGTCAGGTGTTTGACCCAGTGGATTCGATGCCGGTTGGCGGCGTGAATGGTCGGGCGGTTACAGTGGGGACAAGGGAACAGTTTGTTTTCGACGACGAGCATAGGGGTATGGGGCCAGTTCAGGCCGGTTGATGTTTTTGCTCTGGAACCCCTTTCTCACCGGTCAACCAGGCCGGGGACGCCTCCCGCAAGACCGCCGCGGTCAAATCAATGGGCGCATTCAGCCGTCGAGCGGCCTCGATGGCACCGCGCTTGTAGAGGCAAACGCAGATCAACTGATCCTGGGCATCCTTGACCGCCCAATAACGGGTGTGGCGGTATCGACTGACGGTAACCTGGGGCTCCATGCAATGAGCCTCGTAAGCGGTCTGCCGCCGCTCGGTACAGGGTCAAATTAGCTCGTGACCGTGGTTTCCCACTGATCCATCCGTTCATTGAGGGTGTGGAGCTGCTTGAGGACCTCGTCCTCTTCCTCTTTCAACCGGGTTTCGATGACATCCACCGGATGCCCGACCAACGATGGCGCTACCCGATGCAACCGGGCGACCACCCCACGAATGGCTCCGCCCAACTGCGCACCGAGCTGCGAGACTTCATCGACCGGGATCAACTCCCTTTTCATCTGCCGGATTTCAACCCGAAGCTTGGCATTCTGGAGGACCACGTTCTGGGCGCGTTCGTTGTCGTAGTTGATCGGTGACCGCTCCGCTGACTCAAATATCCACCGAAGCAAAGGTGCCAACAGAACCCGACTTCCCCGAAAGGCCGAACACCCCGACCGCTTGGCGTGTTTTATAGTCGTGACCGGGATACCGGTGGCCGAAGCGCAGGAGGCAATCGAATCGTAGCTGTCCTGCATGATCCGCTGCTGGTCCCGTTCGCGGTAATACCGGAGCAACCCTTGGATCGTCGGGACCAGCTGGAACTTCCCGTCATTGGGCTTGGGAAAGAACCCCTCGGCGGCCAGTTCACGCAGACGTCGTTCCGTCAGCCCGCTGAGCTTGGCCATCTGAGCCCCGGCGATGGTGTTGCCCTCAGCCACGGTTATTTCTCGGGTGCTTCGATGATCCAACCGACAAACTCACCCATCTGGAAAAACGTCTTTGCTGACCGTGGAAACATCCGGGGGTCCAAAGGCCGCTGATATCCCGCCAATGACAGTTCCTTCCTCAGGATGGCCTCTGGTTGGGCACCGACCGCCAGCTTTTGCTGAAGGGTCAAACGGCTGAAGGCTGTCCCGACGTACCCCGGGGGCATCTGGACCTTGTCGACGATGATCAAGGCCCCACCCGGTTTAGTCAGGGAGATCAACCGTTCCAGGAACCCGATCCGTTGACCAACCGGTAGGAACATGAACACCAGAAAGGCAACTCCGAAGTCAAACGACTCATAATCGTACGATACCGCATCGGCTACCACCAACCGCTCTGGTCCCTGATAACGGGCGGCCATGTCCTGACTCTCTTCAATTGCGGTGAACGAGGCCTTCCTCTGGTTTAGGGTCTCCTGCAAGGCCAGACCCACGTTGCCGGTCGATGCCCCGATGTCGTACACGCAGCCGCCAGTCGGGATGTAGTGGCGTCCAAAATGAGCGACCGCCAGCGTAGCCAGATCGTACCAAGGCAGTTGTTCCCGCACATGCTGGTTGAAGTGCTGGGCGACGTCCGGACTCTGAAAAGTCCAGTTATCAGGAATGACGAGAGAGGATGTCATCGCGGATGGTGGCTGCTATGTGCATCATCATGATCGGGGGCACCGCCCGACCAAGGCGTTCCCATTGCTGGGAGTAGCTGCCGGTCAGGACAAAGTCGTCAGGGAACGCGCAAATGCGCTTCAGCTCGGCAATGGTCAGTTTCCGCTTTTCGGTGGGGTGCGTCACGCTGGCTACGCCCGGGTGTCCGTGGGATGCGCAGATGGTCGGACATGGTTGGTTTACGTCTGGACGAACGAGATTGAAGTACCTCTTGGAGGCTTCCCCTGGCTTCAGTTCATCCCATTCCCTCCCGATGGCGTACCGGCTCAATCCCAGACTTTGAACGGAAAATTGGTTCGGCTTTGTCCCCAGGACCGTTGGACACGGTTTGTCGGGATCGAAGGCCTGGCCCTTCTGGTCAAATGCCGCGCCGGAACCACCCACCAGCTGTGCCTTAAACTGCCCCTGCCCCATCACAGTGATGGTGGGACACGGACGGTCTGTCACATCTCCAGAAGACGGAAACGATCCCCGAGTGTCATGAATCACGGCTTCGACCAGTTCCAGACCTTGATGGCTCGTCTTAGGATTGTAGGAGCCGTGGGCACTGACCGTGGGACTTGGCGCAGTCGACGACCGCCAAGACGGACCATACTTACCCCGAACGATCCAAGGAATGGCCTCCCGGAGGCTGTAGCGGTACTTGAAGGGCTTGGGAAAGACCGGCTCCATCCCCAGGTCTTCACGGACCCCGATGAAGATCGCACGCCTCCGTGCCTGCGGTACTCCCAGCCATTGAGCATCGATGATCCGGCATCCCACTCGATACCCACACGCCTTGAACCGGGCCAGGATTTCGAGGAAGTAACCCTTGGCCACCCCTTTGACCAACCCGCTGACGTTCTCAGCAACAAAGACCTTCGGTTTCAAACCCTCCAAGAGCCGGACGAATTCGAAAAACAGATCATCAGTCCGCTGGACGGTGTCGCTGTATTTTTTCGCCTTGCCCCAGTGCTTCTCCCGTTTGCCCGCCGTCGAAAACGAGGCGCAGGGAGGCGAACCATCAAATAAATCGAGTTCACCTTTCGCCAACCCGATGGCGGACAGGATTTCCTCCGGTAGGATGGTCCGGATGTCACGCGTATCCAAAATGGTCTCGGGGTGATTTGCCCGGTAGGTGTTCTGCGCTTCGGGGATGAACTCGTTCGCCCACGCCACCCGATACCCGGCCATCCGATAACCCAGGCATGATCCACCACAACCGGAGAAGGTCGAGACGACGGTGAAGCCGTTGTGGGGCAGTGCGGCAATGTCCGCCATCGTGGGGATGTTATAGGGTTTTTTCATGATGCCTTTCCACTCCAGCTGTACTTGCACTTCGGGCAGGTGAACTCGGTCGGAAGATTTTCGTCTGCTTCGGTAAATTCCTCGGGTGACTCAGGCTCTTCTAACTCATCGGCCAACCCCTTGAGAGCGTCCGCCGTGAACCCTGCCAGCTCAGGATCAAAGTCCGCCGCGGTCAGTTCACCCAACAGCTCTCGCAGGCCCGCCTGATCGGCCTCGGCGAGCTCCGCGATACGGTTGTCAGCGATGAGGTGGGCATACTCGTCGGCCTCGGTAGGAAAGTCCTGGTAGTCGACAGGAACAGTACTCAAACCCAACCGCTTCGCGGCCTCATATCGACCATGCCCAGCCACAACAAAACCGGACCGATTGGAGACCACTATAGCCGACCTCCAACCCTGATGGACGATGACCTTCGCCAGAAGGTTGATCTGTCCTTCAGGATGTTGATTTGGGTTGCGGGGATTGGGTATAATCTTCTCTAACGCTACCATCTCGTCGAAGGCACAATTGACCGGTGGCACACTCGATTCTGACTTGGGTTTTTTCATGATTTTTCTTCGTGGCGGAACTGGTGCGCGTTTTTTTCTAAACCGGTCGCTCGTGCACGTTTTTAGCTATGACACTAGACCCCTGGGCCTCAAGCACTTACAAAAGATTCCTTCTGCCCCCACCGGGGGGTCTTTGATAAGTGAGACATAATTCTGTGTGCCAACACCATCTTCTGGCACGATGCCTGCTTCCGGCCAGTCGTCGGCATCTGGCACCACGCTGGCACTCGGCACACTGGCACCTCGAGTCAGTCCTGGGTCACTTGGTTCGATAGCATTCATCTCTACTATTCCCGGAACGTTCAGGCCCTCAATTGACGTGGCGGCGAACCGGGCGGAACGATGCGTGGCAGGACCCTGTCCCAGGAAGGTCAGCCGCAGGTCTTTAGCCAACGCCGCGTTGCGAGTTGTGTTGTCCATTACTGGAGGTGGAACGTTCGGGTCGTCTTTTGTACTGGCGGCGAATAGGCCTGACGACAGGCTCTCTGCTCCAGGTCCGCGGCGGATAGGCCTGGTCGGCTGGTCATCAGGAGGCTGGCGGTTAGCATCGCGCATATACAAAGGGGGGAACGTTCAGCACTTTTTTCGCTTGGCACACGTATCATGCTTGGTGACAGGTAGATCGAGCTGTGACAGGCCCGTATTTGTGGCTATCTGGCCGGCTGTGACGTGACGGAGGATTGGCATGGAGTGGCACGCGTCTCTAGAGGGGGAGGACGGTCAGAAGGGCTTGTCGGCTGGCGTACTGGTGTCGCGTAGCGGTTTATAATCTCGTTGAGGGGCATCATTGAATCGATCCATCTTGGCGGCCCAACCTGTAACCGCCGCCTGCCAGTCCTTCATTGGCTTTGACGATCCGTTTGGAACCCATCCTCTCATCGAATAGTAGGCATGAAACTTCAAGGCTTCCGCGTTCGGCACCCCACGCTTGTCAAACTCCCCTTTCACCTCATCCAATGACGGTTCAATGAATTGAACCAACCGAGGGAGAGCGTGCTTTATTGGGTCCTGGCTTGGAATCTCGTCGTCTGCCTCTGTGTTGACCCAGCCATCTGTCCCTTGAGGGGGATTCCCCTCTCCCCCGGAATTGTAATTCTCGATCTCTGTCTGATTCTTATTCTCCATCTCCATCTTCCTCTCTATGTCGTCATGCGTGACGTCACCGCCATCACGAGCATCACGCGTGACGTCATGAACATCACGAGGTACGCTTTTGCTCAATTTCTTGCGGGCTCTGTATTGCTTGTTCCTTTGATTGTTGGCATCACGAAGACCATCATCATCACGTACATCCCGATATCTGGTCATATTGACAATAAGCCATCCGTACCGTGCCCCTTCGAGCGGGATAATTCGGCGGCCCTCGAATTCGCGGATTCGGCTCATGGGGTCGGGTAGCTGGAGCTTGCGAAGGCCTTCGTTGACCTCGTCCAGGGGAATCCTGAGGCGATTCGCAATGGCAGATGGCGGCATGTCGACGTGTCCATTCCAGTGAGCCAGCAGTATCAGCTCGATAAAAAACCGCCGCAACGGCACGTCATCGGAAATCGAGGAATCCAGAATCCGCGGGAATATTTTGCACCACGTCGGGGACATGAATGGGAAAGGTCGGGACTTGTTCAGTTGTTCGAAGGTTTTCCCATAGACTTGCCAAAGTTCCCGGCGTGCCTCTGAGCTCTACTCCGCCAATTGAAGATGCGGCTGGCCTCGGCAGTGTATTTTGCTAGTGCAGCCGCGGAAACCCCACAGCGCGCCGCCAGAACAGCCCCAGACGGGCTTCCCGGATAGTTTGCCGCGTTCAGGACCAACCCGAAGGCAAGAAGGCGCAAGCCAATCGCCTTGGGGTTTATACGATCGCCCTGTGCCCCCGCCAGGAGCAAACGGAAGAGGGCAGCCGCGACCTCGGCCGGGAGATATTCGTCGGTCCCGGCTGGCGTCATCGCGTCAAGGTCACGACAGACCGCATCCCAGTCGAAATCCGTCGACGAACTGACCCACGGATCGATGAACCTGGGTGGATAACCGTCGTTGAGGCCAGAGTTCACGAGAATACCTCCTCTTTCCTTAAAACGGCACGGACCTGAGTAGATTCCCCAATCACCTCACCGCTCGGGTTGGCGGTCAATTCACCGACATATCGGTATTCGGTAGCCTTTCGAGACAACAATTCACCCCGTTTGACCACCTCAATCAGGCCGTACCCTTCCAGAGAGCGCAACCATCGGCCTGCTTGGCTAGGATCGACATTGAAAAGCTTAGCGACACTCCTACAGCTCAGAAAAAACGGCTCTTCTCCCCGCTGCTTTTGAAGTTCAAGACACATGCCAGCAAGCCGACCTTCTGCCTCCGGCAGATCATCCGCTTCTCTCGGAATCGGATTTTGACATGCGCATTCCCACGCCCGCTTCACCGGGGCGTCATCGAGCGGTTTCTTGGTTTGGCTCAAAATCCGACAGAACTCGGATAGGTATTCCTGTCGTGACTTCGACAAACATTCCCGGGGACAGGCGTCAAACCAGGTATCAACCAACGTTTTGATCTCCATCCGGGTCAGCCGGATTCCAGCCTTCTTTTCGATTCCGCGGACAAATCGTGCCAAATTGAAAAGCTGCCGGTTATTGCCCCTGGGCTGGGTCGGTAGGTATCCGAGCGCAACGGAGGGGTCAAATGAAGGCTCGGCAGCAGCGACTGTCTTAAACGACATGTCTATCTTGGATGTCTTGAGTGTATGAGTGTCTGTGTGACACTTCGAGGTCGAAAGAGCGTTGCTGCCACTTTCAACGTTAACTGGCCGTAAAGGTATAGCCGCTGGGCAGATGAAACATTCGGGATCATGGCTGACAAAACAGAGGCGTCCCACGTCTTTACCACTCGGGTCAATTTCGACCCGAGCCAGTTCACGCACATGGCGTCGGACCGTCTCAAATGACGCCCGATGATCCGCCGTGTCATCTGAAACCCGGAAAATCGGCTTTAGGCCATTGCCGCTAGGTGAGACAAACAGGGCGTATAAATGAGGGGACTTGAGCAGTGATTGCCGGATTGTATCGAGTTTGTCGCCGAGGTCGTCCAAGTCGGCCACCATTAAACCCGAGTACTGGATTAAATTATCGGCTTTGCGCGATTGAAATGTACCCGACCAAGTCACGGCCGGAAGCGCCAGTTTGGCAGCCTTTGCCATCTGGGTATTCCCGGCGCGCTGCAGTTCACGAATCCGATTGATTCGGGCTTTCCATCGGCCAGATTGAATATCTTTCAGAATTGAGACGGAGTCCACTTCCTGGGTGGTTGTAGTCGTGGCCTTTGCCACGATGGATATCTTCATTTGGTGGGAATCTTTCAATATGGGAGGTGTTGACGGAAAAGCAGATAACGGACGACGGAAAGGTTGATTTCATCCAGGCCCAACGCGGCGCCGGGCAAGAAAAGAAATACGGCTGTGAAGCGAAAGGCGTGGCGGTGGCAAGGAGTCTTTAAGGCGACGGTGCGCATGGATTGATTGCCAAGGTTTAGTGAATTAATGTTGCCGAAGGCTTTTACTGCTGATTTAGGGTTCACAGGGTCAATTGTTGATGTTGTTCGCAAGGCACGGGTTACGGCGGTCTGCGCGGAGACTTGCCGCTCGGCGTTTGAATGCCTCACTTTTGAGGTAGGCCTCGACTTCCGAACGTTTGTACCGCGGGTGACCGCCCATTTCGTGACCTGGAATTTGATATCTCCACAAGGTCGAAGGGCTGATTCCGATCTCAACGCTCAGTTGTCGCAGGCTGAGGTAGGCTTCATCCGTGGCTTTGGATTCCGGTCCCGAAACGGCATCCCGTCCTCCATTGAGAAGGCGTATGGCATCTTCAATACGGTCGCTGGTTGATCCCATCGCCGCCTCTACGATCCTTCCCAAAAGGCCAGAATCGCCACTCCGAGAATGGATATCAGAGGGCTTTCCCGCTTCAGAATCAGCCAGTCGTTTCATTGTGACATACGTTGTCTTACAATTCTTGTCAAAACTCCGCTGGTGGATGATTTGCTTTCGCGACGGAGGTGGGTCCACGGAACATCCGATTGGAAGGTGATATCATCATTTTTGATTAGATTGCCCGGCCCAGCTATAGGAATGGGGGTAACTGAACGTTGCGTTCAAGATATATTTCTCGATCTTGTCTCTTTTGTAAGACAGATCATCCTACACACCACGCGTATGGATGATTTCGGTTTAGTCTGACCGATGTAACTCTTTGATAGCGAGTCGATAACGTTGGAAGCGTTTGCATTCAACAGCCGCTCGGTACCGATGCACACGGTACACCGTTTGAGTGCGCCGGTCTTGATGAGGGCTACGGCCCCTCAACGCCCTTTCCCGTATGGGCAGCGCTTCATTCATGCTCTGCGTTGTCGGTGAGGCCTGGTGGTTTTGAACAGCGGGATTTGAACATTGGTATAGGATCAAGTATGCGCGTGCCATCGGCGCTCGGATCAACCAACACTTTTTGCGAGGGACTCCGGACGGTCTTTACCGCTTTCGGGTACTGGTACAGAAACCATTTGGCGTCCCCGTCGTTCAAGGGCCATCAGACCAGCCCGCCACCAACCCCAACAACCGCCTCCTATCCTCCCGCCAGGTTTCCGCCGTCATCCCCTCGAGGATGGTCCGCATCTGGTCACGGGGTGACGGGGCAGCCCCTTCCGACAGCATCTGGGGCATGGCAGTCATGAGGGCTTTGCGGAAATCATCCCGCCCGGGGCGGAAGTAGTGTTTGAGGACTACTGCCGTTGTCCGGTGACCGGAAACCCGCTGGATGACCTCCAGGGGAACCCCAGCAGCCAGGGCTACGGTGATCCAGGTCACCCGGAAGCTGTGGAAATCGTGGACTGATGCCAGGATGGGTAACGTGCCCCTCTTGATCCCTCTTGACCCCTACCTTCCCCCACGCTCTGATTCGCCCATGGGTGCCGCACTTTTCAACCGGATTTTACATCTGTCTAATGAACATATATTTCACACTTGGACTCATTTTTGCCACGCATGGTTCGGCCGATGATTTTATCAATCTTACATTTGACAGGCCAAATCTCGACCACCTCACCCCACCGGTATTCCTGAATGGCCCATATTCCGGCCTTGCGTCAGATATAATTCCGGGTTGGACATTGTTCTCTGGAGGGACTCAGGTTACCATGATGTATTATTCCCCTTTTGGCTCAAATCCCGGAGCTTCTCCGCTGCTTTTCGAGAATAGCCCTCAGGTTTCAGGTACCGAGTTTGGCAGATATACTTTGATTTTGTCCTCCCTCGCTCCTAACTACCCGATTCTTACATTGGAGCAGAAGGGAACAGTTCCTTCGGGTGCGATTGGTCTTTCGATATTCGCTGCAGATTCCGCTAGGGTGTTTATTGATGGTCACGAGTATTTTAACGCAATAAATGGGCTTCCGATTAATGTCTCGTCTCTTGCTGGACAGACTGTGGACCTCAAGATTGAGCTTCCGCAGTTTGGGGCGGCCCGAGTTGACATTTTTGGCTTCACCTATGTGCCGGAGCCTTCGACGTGGGCTCTATTGGGAACTGGGATGGTCGCATTGAGCTTTCATATGTATAGGCATTCCCGAACGTCTATTAGGGCATAGTCTCCGGAGGGGGTTGCAGAACAGGGGTAGTATTGAGCAACAGGTCGTTTAAGCGAAGTCTAGGTGAAAATGGCCAGGGCCATACTTCCAAAGCGGACTGCCCCGGATATTTAGAGCCGTCCAAGTACTTCTAACAACCGCTTCCTATCCTCCTGCCACGTTTCCGCCGTCATCCCCTCGAGGATGGTCCGCATCTGATCCCGGGGCGACGGAGCAGCCCCTTCTGACAGCATTTGGGGCATCGCCGTCATCAGGGCTTTGCGGAAATCGTCCCGACCGGGCCTGAAGTAGTGCTTCAGGACGACCGCCGTTTCCTGGCGGCCGGGTGACTCACTATCCTATCCTTATGACCCAATGGTTGAGCTCCAATGGCAGAAATTAACGCTTTGGTTTGGCGACTGACCGACTTACCGCCCAAAGCCCGAGACAGCCAGCAACCAGAACTGATGCCTTGATCGGTTCCGGCACTGCCGTTGGAGCTGGCAGTATTTTAAGTGATCCGATATGCGTCTGACCACCCGTGTACTCGATGATTCCGAAGGAGATGTGACCGATGTGGTTCAGATCGACCGAATGAGCCGGATCATCCAGTTCCAACGACGACAATGGAAAATCTATGTGCCCGTCGGTGATCGGCTGGGTTATATTAAAGGAAAGGCTCTCTCCATGTTCATTTTGGTCAGTGATTCCCAGGTAAACAAAAATGCGGCTTTCCGTCGTAACGTTTTCCAGGCGGAACGCCGAGAAGTGCCCTAAATCGAGGCTGAATCCCGTTGGATACCCAGAATCCCCATAGGACGCACCACCCCACCCCCAACTGCCCGGAGATACATCCAAAGTAAATCCGGGTGCTCCGTTGTTTACGGCTACAGTCGCTGAGGAGATTGGGGGAGGGTCGGTCGTGACCACGAATAGTCGGCGTGATCCTCCGGGGACTCCCGCAATCGATACGGTGGAACTGTTATACCCACCGGTCGTTCCCACGGACAGCATGGTCGTAAGTGACTGGCCGCCCGCCGGTTGATCAAAAGGGTCTACAACAACGATTTGGGCGAACGCCGAGAGGTCTGCGGCAAGCGCACAGAAGGTTGCTAGGAGCTTCGCTTGCCACTGCCGGTGTAGATTCATTTTTGAATAGTCCACGCCGCGCTGGAAGCTCGCTATGCGGATTTCACCCCATACTCTTTTGCAGACGGCATCAAAAATTGACATGGGTGGAACGAAATCGCCGACCGGAGGCGTATCGACGAAATGGGTTTTGGTGCGCAAAATAGGGTAAGTGTCTGGGAAGTTTTCCGCCGGTTCGACTTCGCTCCGGATGTGACCTAAGTTGTTCCCACCGAGGGCGTGAAAATCTTAGCTTGTGAAAACAAGCCGACCGCATTTATGGGGTTGTTGTTCGGCCAGTCGGAGTCACATGCCCGCTACCACCTCCAACAACCGCCTCCTATCCTCCCGCCACGTCTCCGCCGTCATCCCCTCAAGGATTGTCCGCATCTGATCCCGGGGCGACGGGGCGGTCCCTTCGGACAGCATCTGGGGCATGGCGGTCATCAGGGCTTTGCGGAAATCATCCCGACCGGGACGGAAGTAGTGCTTTAGGACCACCGCCGTTGTTCGGTGGCCGGTGACCCGTTGGACGACCTCGAGGGGGACCCCGGCAGCCAGGGCAACCGTGATCCATGTCACCCGGAAGCTGTGGAAATCGTGGACCGATGCCCGACGCCGACCGGTTTTCCGTTCTACTTGCAGGTCACTGACGGTCAACGCCCGTTTCTTGCTCCGGAGGACTGTGCAACCCAGTTCCCGTTCCAGTTCGTTGAGGTAGTTGGACACCGTACCCCGGCTGCATTCGGTCTTGGCCATGACTTCCTCCAGGCTGGCCCCGTCCAGGTAGGTCAGGAAGACCGCCCGCAGCTTCCCTGCCCTCGCCTTATTTCCCAATCCATCGATGTAGGCCAAGCCGCGCTGACGAACCTCATCGGGCGATAGCGGCTTCCTCCCGCCGCCCGCCGCTAGCTCCAATGCCTTGGCCAGAACCTGCTTCACCCGCCAGGTGATGCCGTCGGGGTTGTTCAGGTACATCTCCGCCGCAGCGGGGAAGCAGAACGGGCTGTTACCACTGGTCACCCGCGCCTTCCGCAGCTCCTCCGCCAACAGGGGGAAAACCGGGATGTCGGCCATTTCCCCCGTCTTGGCCGTCTTCACCCGCAAGAACCCCTCCCCCAGGTTGACGTCATCCCAATTCAAAAGGCAGCAGTCGCCCCGCCGCATGGCGGTGTGGATTCCGGTGACGATGATGGGCCGGATGAAGTCGTCTTCCGCACAGACCTCCAGGATCGCCTTCAGTTCTTCCACCGTGAAGGGTTCCCGGTTGACGGTATCCGAGGCTTTGGTCACCAAACCGTGGAACGGATTGCTTCCCTCGTTCAGGTGGGGGTGCAGGTGCTTGAAGGTGGCCCGCAGCAGCTTCAGGGTGTCGTTCCATGTCTTGGGCGACACTCCCCTTGCCTCTTCCGCCGCCAGAAATGCCTTTGCGGTGGCGGGTTTGACACCCACATATTCGGTGGCGTCGGGTTGTTCTTTGGCAATGAAATCAGCAAACCGCTTTAGCGTGACCTTGCATTGGGTCGCGTATCGGGCGTCAGGGGCCTTCCGCCGGGGAATCTCATCCCAGTGCTTGGGCAGGTCTGCCAGTTTCGGGAAGGCAGCCTTTTTGCCCGTTTTCATCTCGGCCAGGTTCTGGAGTGTTCGTTGGCCGGTCCGGTCTTCCTCCACTTCCTTGGCGATCCGGTCATGAGCGGCCAGAGCCCGCCCGCGAGACCGTTCGAACTCGTCGTCCCCTGTATCCGACACGGAACGGGGTCGCTGGCCCTCAACGACCACGCCGAGGTTGATGAGTTTGCGGCGTCCATTGGACCTGAACCCCGCGTACCACCACTTGCTTGAGCGACGTAAAATCAGAGCCATAAATGCCTTGGATGCAATCGTTTGAAACGCTGTGCAACACTCTAATACGTCTCCAACGAAAATGGAAACAAATGTGCAATAAACACTCTGTTTTCCGTCTAAATACCTGATTCTCAGGAGTGCAGCCTTAGGCTCATAACCTGAAGGTCGTGGGTTCAAATCCCGCCCCCGCAACCAATTTCAAGGGTTTACGTACGCGTAAACCCTTTTTCTTTAGCAATTTAGGCACCTTTTCTCCCTATGGCTCCCTACCACCGGGAGCCCCCCAAGACTCCTGCAATACACTGCAATTGTGTGCAACACTGGGAAAGGTTTGGAAACTTTGGTGCACTAAATCGACCTGCAAAGGCCGCAGGTTCAAGTTTGGGAGTAGGGAAAAAGTAGTCGAATCTGACATGCCCCAAGGCGGCAGCGGTGCGGCTGGAGGCGGGGCTAATCATTTGGGTCCAGTGTAAAACCCGGTTGAAAGGTGCGGCACCCAAGGGCAAAGGAGGTATCCGTCACGGCAAGGACGTCTATCGCGATCTCGAACGGGCGGTAGGCTGCCGGGATGTCAGAAACTACGTGCGGCCTTCCAAGCGGTGGGAGTCAGCTCAGCCACTCGGGTGATGGGCCAATTGCCGAGTTTGGGGAGGACATCGCCCAAGTACTCGCGAAG
>CAITXU010000116.1 GCA_903896505.1 uncultured Verrucomicrobiota bacterium
GCCGTCATCCAGTGGACAAACTGCTCCTTCTCATCCGCCTCGAAGATGAACCGCCGATCCACCACCCGCGAGATGCAGTGATAATACCCACAACCCTCCAGCTTCAACCGTGCCTGTCGCATGCAGACAACCTACCCAACCATCATAAAACATCAATACAAAATGCCTGTCCCTGTCCCTTTGTATTAATTCTTGTTCACTGTTGACCACTCTCCTGCGTGCCGTACGATTGTCCCCACACAGTTCATTTCGATTTTGGATGCGCCAATTTGTCGCCATTGCGGTCAACGCTTTTATGGAGCTGGTTCGGCAGCCGGTTTTCCTGCTGCTTTTATCGGTTTCCTCGTGCTTTGAGGTGTTCCTCGCTGTCGTGCCGTACTTCGGTCTGGGGGATGATGTCAAGATGGTGGAGGATATGGTATTGGCCGTCACGCTCCTTACCGGATTACTGACTGCAGTCTTGTGCGCGTCGTCGAGTGTCGCCCAGGAAATCCGACTGGGTACCGCACTGACGGTGCTTTCCAAGCCAGTTGGGCGCCCAACTTTTCTGTTGGGTAAGTACGCGGGTCTGGCTGCGGCATTGACCCTCATGACGTTCACCAACATGGTTGCCGCACTTTTGGCGAGCCGAATGGCCTATGATGCCTATGGCGGGACCGATATCACTTCCACCGTCATTTATGCATCTGCTGCCGTTCTGGCCTATCTGGTGGGTGGATTTTCGAACTATTTCCTGAAGAGACCTTTTGTGGCCGATGCGGTGTTTGCCTTTGTGATTCTGACGGCTGCGGCGTTCTGGGGCATCATCCAATTCACCCACCTCACCCGATTGTTTGATGGGGAGGCCCATGCGGATTGGCGATTGGTTCCTGCCGGAGTTTTGATTCTTTTTGCCCTTTGGATTCTGGCTGGGCTGGCGTTGGCCTGTTCGACCCGCCTGGACACAATTCCAACTCTTGCGGTTTGCTCCGGGTTCTTTTTGGTGGGGCTGGTCACCGATTTTTTGTTTAAAGGTCCCTCGGACCAAGGGATTTGGTGGGCGAAGGTGGCCTATGCGGTCGTACCGAACTGGCAGCAATTCTGGTTGGCGGACGCCTTGGAGGAGAAGAAGTTCATCCCGTGGAGTTATGTCGGCCAGGCATCACTTTATTTGGCAAGTTATGTGGCGGCATCACTTTCTGCGGCGTTACTGATGTTCGAAGACCGTGAGCTCAACTAAACCGCAACGCTCCACGCTGGGTCGGGGGAAGTCCGTCAGCCTTCGGATTCCTGTCACTCTGGCTTGGCTACTTCTCCATCGACTGCTTTAATACTTGGCTCGATCCGCATGCAACGTTCCCTTTCCAAGAACGCCTTGGTCAACCTGTTTACCTTGTTGGTGGGCGGTGTTGCGCTCACCGTGCTTGCCCGTTATGGGCGGTCCTCCACCGCTGAATTGGGATCGATCCTTGTAGGATTTGGCTTCCTGGTTTCATTGGTCTCATGGTTCCAGATGCGACTGGAGGCCCGTGAAGAGGTGGAACGTTTGGAGGTCGAGCAGTTGAGTCGCACTCGGAGTGATTCGGCACTTTTCGCTGAATCGGCCGCTGAGGTCTCTCCAGCGCACCGGGCTCGAGTCCAGTTCGAGCGGTGGTTGGTTCCGGCATTTTCCATTGTTTCCTGCCTGGGGCAGGGGGCGGCCGCATGGTGGTGGGGAGCCCAGCTCTGGCGTGATACCGAAGTGATGGCTGCACCGGATGCAACGCTGTCCCTGGCCCTGGCTGCAGGCACGGGTTTATTGTTGTTTCTCGTTGGCAAATTTTCCACACGGCTGGCTCAGCTCGAAGGCTCGCGTCTGCTGCGTCCATCGTCCTCTGCGGTGATGATGGGAGCGGTGCTTTCCGGTTTGGCCGCGTTGGCAGCGGCGGCCGATTGGTTTGGATTGCCCCGCTATGACCGTTATGGAGGCCTTGCCTTGTCTGCTGTTTTGGGTCTCGTGGCTATCGAGAGTCTAATGACCTTGGTCCTCGAGCTTTATCGTCCAAGGTCCCGAGGACCAGCTCCCCGCGTTCTTTACGAAAGCCGGATTATCGGAATGCTGGGAGAAAGTGGCGGACTCTTTGGTACGTTGGCTCATGCTTTGGATTACCAGTTTGGCTTCAAAGTCAGCGAGACTTGGATTTACGATTTCCTTCGAACCAATTCCCCGCAATTGGCTGGATTCTGGTTGGGAATTTTAGCGATCTCTTCCTCCTTCGTCGTCATTGAACCTGGGGAGCAGGGTTTACTGGAACGATTTGGTCGTCCTCTGGGAACCACGGCACTGGCACCTGGCCTCCACCTCAAGTTCCCCTGGCCGATTGATCAGGTGGAGCGGGTTAACACGGAGCAGTTGCGCTCATTCAGCATCGGTTACGAGACAGATGCGGAGCTTGAAAAGGAGCAGACGCTTTTGTGGACCCGGAAGCACTACAATGTGGAGTACAATCTGTTGGTGGCGAGTCGTGACCAGACCCTCTATAAGCAATCGGGAGCGGCTGCAGGTACCAACGCGACTTCGAGCGAGGCGGTTCCCGTCAATTTGTTAACCGCCAGTATCCCGGTCCAGTATTACATTCACAATTTACGGGAGTGGGAATACGGCCATGTGAACCCCGGTCAGTTGCTTGAGGACATTGCCAGCCGGGAAGTGGTCCGGTATCTGGCGAGCGTCGATATGGATGAGATCATGTCCTACGGAAGACAAAAAGCTTCCCGCACTTTGCAGACCCTTATTCAAAAAAAGGCGGACGAATCCCGGCTTGGGGTCACCATCGCCCTTGTGGGGCTTCAGGACATCCATCCTCCGATGGGCACCAAGGATACTGCGGTGGCGGCTGCCTTTGAGCAGGTGATTGGTGCGATTGCATCGCGTGAAGCGCGCATTTTGGAAGCGGAGGGGCAACGGGCCGAGATTGTTCCCCGTGCCAATGCGGAAGCCGCGCGACGGAGGAATGAAGCGCAGGCGGAGGCAACCCGGAAACTGGAACTGGCTTCGGGCAAGTCGGCCCAATTCCGCAAGCAGATGGAAGCATACCAAGCGGCTCCTCGGACTTATCGTCAACGCGCCTATCTTACCAGTGTGGCATCCGCTTTAGGGAGCAGCCGCAAGCTGGTCATTGGGCCAACCAACACCCACGATGTCGTGATTCTCAATCTGGAAGACAAGCTCCGGCCGGGCCTCGATGATGTGGTGATCGAAAACCCCGACAGGAAGAAATAGGTGTATTTTCGCTGTTTTCCATGAATTCCCGCGTGATTCCATTTTTTTGATTTCTGCGCATGAAGAAGAACAAGTCATCCCTCTTTATTGGCCTCGCCTTGCTGCTGCTGTTCATCGCGGTGTTGTTCACTTACCAAGTGCGGACAACCGAGGTGGCGGTGGTCACGATGTTTGGCCGTTACTCGCTGACCCGTGACCAGCCGGGCCTTTATTTTCGTCTTCCCCGACCAATTCAAGAGGTCCATCGTTTTGACAACCGCCTGCGCAACTTCGAGCGGAAATTTGAGCAAACGACGACCAAGGATGCAAAGAACCTCCTCGTTTCCGTGTATACGGCCTGGAAGGTCACCGACCCCAAGATATTTTTGGAACGATTCAATGGCGACCCTGTTCGGGCTGAACAGGCGCTGGAGAACCTGGTTCGGAATTCCAAAAACGAGGTTCTGGGGAGCTACAATTTTTCGGACCTGGTTTCGCCTGATCCGAAGCAGGTTAAATTTGATGAGATCGAAGCGGCCATGCTGGCTGGGGTCAAAGAAAAGGCCTTAAAGACCTACGGTCTGTCCATTGAAGTGGTGGGCATCAAGCAATTGGGACTTCCGGAGTCAATCACCACGAAGGTTTTTGAACGGATGAAGGCCGAACGCGATCAATTGGTGAAGCGTTATACGGGTGAGGGTGAGGCTGCAGCGATTACGATTCGAAGCGAGGCCGACCGGACTCGACGCGAACTTCTGGCCAAAGCTGAAGCGGATTCCTTGCGAGTCGTCGGGGACGCGGATGCCGCCGCCTCGAAAGACTACGCGATATTTGAGCAGCAGCCGGAGCTGGCCAAGTTTCTCCTCCAGATTGGCGCGTTTCGTGAGGTCTTGACGAATCGCACGACCCTGATTCTCGACGCGGACATGGCACCCTTGAATCTTCTTCGAGGGGAGAAGGCGATCGAGGGCACTGCCAAGTAAAGGAACCCGATCCATGGCCGACCTATTTTCCATGTCGCCCGAGGTCCGGGTTTCCCCGCAGCCATCGGGCTCCGACGATCCCTCGAGCCAGGCTCTATCCGAGGCACTCGGGAGCAGCATGATCCTGCTTCGACTCCTGGTCCTTGCACTTTTGGTCGCATTTGTCTTTTCGTGTGTTTTCACCGTCAAACCGAATGAAGCCGCCGTTGTGCTCCGATTTGGGCGTCCCCGGGGTGAGGGGATGGAGGCCGTGCTTCGGCAGGGGCTGCATTGGGCTTTGCCGCGCCCCATCGATGAAATCGTCAAGATTCCGGTTGGGGAGTCACTCATGGTTCGGTCGACCATCGCCTGGTACGAAGTGGATCCGGCACTGGAAGTGGCGGGTAAACTTCCCGAGGCCAGTCCCAGCCTTCGACCGGGTGTCGACGGTCATGTTCTCACCAGTGACGGCAACCTGCTGCATGTTCGGGCCTCCATGAAGTATCGGATTGCCGACCCGCTATCCTATGCCTTTCAGTTTCGCGACTTTACCAACCTCCTGGTCAACGCGCTGAACAATTCGATTTATTATGCCAGCGCCCATACGACCGCTGAGGGTGCTCTCTACAAACAACTGGAGTTCAAGGAGGCCATACGCACCCGATTGGAGGAGGTGCTGTTGCACTCCCAATTGAAGGTGACGCTCGAGCCGCTTGACCTGGAAGTGTCGGCTCCGTTGTTTGTTCGGAATTCGTTCGATGACGTCACTCGTGCCGAACAAACCCGTTCCACGAAAATCAACGCGGCCAAGGGAGATGCAGAGGAGATTATCCGCAAGGCTCAAGGCGAGGCTGATGCCATTCGCGCCAATGGCAATGTGATGAGCAACATGCTGGTGCAGACGGTTTCAGCGGAGGCCAAATACTTTCAGGATCAACTTCCGTCTTATCGTCGCAATCCCTCATTGTTTCGGGAGCGAAAGCGTTTGGAGGTTTTCGCGGACGTCTTTAATTCAGCATCCAACGACAAATTCTTTGTACCTGCCAGGACGGACGGTCAGGCACGGGAGCTGCGGCTTCAGTTGAACCGCGAGCCGCAGGCCCCAAAGAAAAACTGAGTTCTCGCCTTCACCACCATGCAAGTCACCAATCTGCTCTCTCAAAGCGACGGCAATCATGAGGACTGCGGTCATGACCACGGCGGGCTGGAACATAGCCACACCAATGTCAAATTCCGCCAGGCGTTGGCCGGTTTGATCCTGGTATTGAATGCCTACCTGCTGGATTTCCTGGGTTCGGGACTCACTTCCGTTGCCGAATTGAGCGCGATGGCGGGGGCTCTGGTGCTGGGATTTCCAATTCTGGCGGTCGCCTTCAAGGACCTTCGCCGCGGTTCACTCAGTATCAACGAATTGGTCGCATTGGGGGTGCTGGCTTCGGCTTGCACCGGCGATTTTCGCACCGCCGGGATCGTCGCCTTTTTCATGTTGTTGGGCGAGGTCATCGAGACCCGAACGGCGGCGGGAGCTCGGGCCTCGATTGAGTCGTTGATCCAGTTGACTCCTACGAAGGCCCGTCGAATTCAAGGAGGAACCGAGGAGGAGGTTCAGGCTCGTGATCTTCGGGTGGGTGATGTCATTCGGGTTCGTCCGGGGGACAATATTGCCGGCGACGGCATCATTGTTTTCGGTCAGGGTTCGATCAATCAGGCGAACATTACCGGGGAATCCCTTCCGGTCGACAAGGGGCCTGGTGACGCAGTCTTCGCGGGCACAATCAATCTGACGGGTGCTTTGGAAGTTCGGGTGACCAAAGCAGGTGAGGACACGACGCTGGGCAGGGTTCGCGACCTGATTTTGGCAGCGGAGAAGACCAAGCTGCCCTTCATGCGGATAGTTGATCAGTACATTGGGTATTACACCCCGTTGGTGTTGATCATTGCGGCGTTGGTCTGGGCTTTTACCCACGACTTGGACCGCGTGATTGCGGTGCTGATTGGTGCCTGCCCCTGTGCATTTATTTTGGCCACGCCGTCCGCCATGGTCGCCGCGATTGCAGCGGCTGCGCGTCTGGGGATTTTGATCAAGAATATTGCCGACCTGGAGGCCGCTGCGCGCATCACGGCGTTTGTTTTTGACAAGACGGGAACGCTGACCTCCGGGAAGCTGGTCGTTAGCCGTTTGAACCCCTTGGGCCGGACATCAGCCGCTGAATTGCTCCGGGTGGCAGCAAGCGCCGAGCGTTTTTCGAATCATCCGACCGCGCGTGCATTGGTCCAACTTGCCGGCGAGGCCGGCGTGCCGGTGTCGGATGTCACAGACTTCAAGGAGACAGCTGGACGAGGGGTTAGCGCCAATCTTGCGGGACAACGCGTGGTGGTTGGGAGGGCTGCCTGGCTGAGAGATCAAGGGGTGACCGGCGATTTCATGAAATCGGTCGACCTCGAGGAAACGGCCGGATTCAGTCTTCTGTTCATTGCCTTGGAGCAGGAGTGTGTCGGGTGGGTTGGGCTTCAAGATCAGGTACGACCGGAGGCCGCGGCAGCCATCTCGGAACTCAGGGAAATTGGGATAGCCCGGATGGCCATGGTCAGCGGTGACCGTAAACCGGTGGCCGAACGGGTGGCAAAGGATGTGGGGCTTTCCGAAGTCGTGGCCGAGTGTCTTCCCCAGGACAAGGTGGAATTTGTAAAAAGCTGCAAACTCAAGGGATACCGGGTGGCGGTCATTGGCGACGGTGTCAACGACGCCCCTGCGCTCGCCGCCGGTGACATAAGCATCGCCATGGGGGCAGCCGGAAGCGAAGTGGCCATTCATTCGGCGACCATAGCCCTGATGAACAATGATCTTCGCCGGTTGCCGTTCCTGATTCGTATTTCCCGCATGGCCAGGGCGGTGATCAACCAGAATTTCCTCTTTGGCATCGTGTTTGTGATCGTGGTTTTGACGGCCGGGGCATTGGGCTATTTAACGCCCATCATGGCGGCCATTCTTCACAATGTCGGTGCGTTGATCGTGGTGTTCAACAGTGCCCGATTGGTTCGCCAGGGTGAAGAATTGGCTCCGACATCCATTCCGACGCCTGCCTCGCCCCCTCCTCCTCCGTCCGCCTCGAGAGCCGGAACATCCACCGTTTTGATTCCACAATCCGCCTGATTGATTCCCATGGCCAGCCCAGCCCCAACCTCTCCGGAAGTGGTCATCCGGGCCGCCGGTTTGACCAAGGTCTTTAACGATTTTTGGGGTCGTGCCAAGGCCAGGGCCGTGGATTCAGTGGATTTTGAAGTTCGGCGGGGAGAAGTGTTTGGCCTGCTGGGTCCAAACGGTTCCGGGAAGTCCACGACCATCAAGATGATCTTGGGACTTCTTTACCCGACCAAAGGTCATTTGTCGGTGTTTGGCAAGTCACCGAGGGATGTCAAGAGCAAGGCTCGGATTGGTTATCTTCCGGAAGAAAGCTACCTGTATCGATATCTGACATCGGCAGAGACGCTGGATTTTTTTGGGCAGGTGTTTGCTCTGGATAGCCGCGCCCGCCATGAACGGGCTGAGCAGCTGATTGAGATGGTGGGCCTGAGCCAGGCCCGGTCCCGGACGGTGGGAGAATTTTCAAAGGGGATGCAGCGCCGGATTGGGCTGGCCCAGGCTCTCATCAACGACCCGGATTTGGTGATTCTGGATGAACC
>CAITXU010000117.1 GCA_903896505.1 uncultured Verrucomicrobiota bacterium
TCAAGGTGAAGGACCTCTCCATGGCGCAAAACAACGGCCGCTCCGGCCACTCCGGCGACCTGAGCAGCCAAATCCGACAAGCCGGTAAACGGTCCTCCGGCCACCCCAGAATCGAGACCAGCACCACCGTCATTCATTTTCAGGAGCCAAGAGTCCGCTGACAACAGCGTGCCGTCAATCCATCGCAGATGCCGCTCTCAATTCACCCAGCTAGGTTTCCATTCCGTTGACGTCGACGGCGACTCTGCTACCTCTTGACGGATTCAGCGTTGACCCCTGCGCATGCGGTGGATTCGCCAAAGTCTTCTCATGGCCCACATTACCATTCTTCCCCAACACGCGACTGCCGAAGTTACTGATGGTCTTCTGCTGCTGGATGCGGGTGAAGCCGCCGGCGTGGACATGGAGGCGGGATGTTTCAATTGCTCATGTGGCACCTGTGTGGCCGAAATTGTCAGCGGAATGGAAAACCTGAGCGACGCCACCCCCGAGGAATTGGACGTCCTCGACCAGTGGAACAAGGACCCTGAAAAATTCCGCCTGACCTGCTGCGTGCGACTCAACGGCGGATCAGTGACCTTACGCCAGTCGCACTAACCCCAAAGGCTCTCATGCGTTGCCTCTCGAAATGAACGCCACCCAGCCTTCATCACTGGTCTCGGAGATTCGAGCCCTCAAGGAAAAGCGCCGGGCGGTTATCCTCGCCCACAACTATCAGATTCCCGAGATTCAGGACGTCGCCGATTACGTGGGCGACTCTCTCGGACTCGCCCAACAGGCCGCGGCTACCGACGCCGAAGTCATTGCCTTCTGTGGAGTTCATTTCATGGCGGAAACCGCCAAAATCCTGAACCCGAACAAGGTGGTGGTCCTTCCTGACCGCGATGCCGGATGCTCGCTGGAGGAAAGTTGTCCCGCTCAAAAACTGGCCGACCTTCAACGCACCAACCCGCGATTTTACACCATCGCTTACATCAATTGTTCGGCCGAAGTGAAGGCGCTGGCGGACGTCATCTGCACCAGCGGCAATGCGACCCGCATCGTGAAGGCAGCGCCGCCGGATCGGGATATCCTCTTTGTTCCCGATGAAAACCTCGGCTCATGGGTGGTGGAACAAACCGGACGGCCCATGACGCTCTGGAAGGGGAATTGCTACGTCCATGTGGAGTGGACCCACGCGGCCATCACCCGCATTCGCGCTCAATACCCAAACGCTCCCCTGGTGGCCCATCCGGAGTGCACCCGGGCCGTTCGCGTGCTGGCCGATGAGGTCTGTTCGACGGAAAAGATGGTCGGCTATTGTCGCTCCAGTCCGGCCGATGCCATCATCATCGCCACCGAGGCGGGAATGCTTCACCGCCTCCAACGGGAATGCCCCGGCAAGACCTTCATCCCCGCCCCGACCGACCGCTGTGCCTGCAACGAGTGCAAATTCATGAAGATGAATACACTCGAAAAGTTGCACGATTGTCTCCTGCATCTGTCCCCTCAGGTCGAACTGTCCCCAGAACTCCTCGCCCGCGGACGTGCCCCCATTGAGCGCATGTTAAAGCTATCTGCCTTGGACTGACCTGACTCGCTCGCATGCTGATCGATACCCACGCTCACCTCGATTTTCCCGATTTTTCGCCGGACCTCCCCCAGGTCGTCGCCCGGGCACAGGCGGCGGGAATTCAACGCATCCTTTCCATTGGAACCGACCTGTCGGCGAGCCGACGCGCGGTGGACTTGGCCGACCGATTTCCGTCGGTTTATGCCATCATTGGATGGCATCCGGGACATGTTCTCGATGCTCCGGAAAACGTGGTTCCCGAGCTCACCGAACTGGCCGGGCATCCCAAAGTCGTTGCTCTCGGCGAGTGTGGCCTGGACTTTTATCGGATGCCTTCTGCCAACGGCGGAACGCCCGAAGACGATGCCCGGTTGAAGGTCGTTCAGGACCGGGTTTTCCGCCAGCAATTGGACCTGGCGGCCACGACCGGACTGAACGTGGTGATTCACACCCGGGATTCATTCTCCGAGACCATGAGGGTTTTCGCCCCGTATGCCTCTCGGGTGCGCGCGGTCTTTCACTGCTTCATCGGCACTCCAGAGCAGATGAGAGAGGTCGTTGCGCTCGGCTCGATGGTCAGCTTTACCGGAATCGCCACCTTCAAGAATGCGGCCAATGTCCGCACAACCCTGCAGGCCACTCCGCTCGATGCCCTGATGCTGGAAACCGATGCACCATTTCTTGCACCAGTCCCCTATCGCGGACGCCGATGTGAGCCCGCCTATGTTGCCGAACTCGCCGCCATGGTGGCGGAAGTGAAGGGGATTTCCGACGTGGAACTGGCAGAGGCCACGACGGCAAATGCCCACCGCCTGTTTCCTCGTCTTGGGTAGCGCGACGGCATTCGAATTGCCTTGCAAGGCCATCTGGCTAGCTTGAGGCCATGCGTTGGCTCTCGTTCTGCAGCGTCTGGTTTATCCTTTTCGCGGCAACCGTTTGGGGAAGAGAGACATCGACGAATTGGCCGCCGGTCCGGACCCTGAATTCCCTCCGCGAGATTTCTACGGCACGTTCCTCAAATGAATGGAGCGGGATCGCGGCCCAAATTCGCACCTCGATCAAGGTCAGTTGCGGCCTCGAACCGATGCCCCAACGGACCCCGCTTCATTTGGAGGTCCTTGGACACCTCGATCGGGATCAATACACGGTCGACATCATCCGCTTCCAACCCTTTCCGGGTCTGTTCGTCGCGGGAAACATCTATCGCCCCAAAGGTCCCCCCGGCAGGCGTTACCCGGGTGTCCTGAATCCGCATGGACATTGGGATCAGGGGCGCCTTGAACAAACAGAAACGCTGGATGCACCGGCCCGCTGCGTGCAATTCGCCCGCATGGGCATGGTGGCCTTGAGCTATGATATGCTGGGGTACCAGGATACGACCCAATTCAGCACCCTCAACCCGGACGGAACACCCGAAAAACCCAAGTTTTACGATCAGCATGTCGCCCTGTTTCGGGACCCCGGCTTGCAGCTTTGGAATTTCTCCCTCATGGGGATCCAACTCTGGAATTCGATTCGAGCCCTCGATTTGCTGCTCGAACAACCCGACGTGGATGCCGAACGCATTGGATGCACCGGAGAATCGGGTGGAGGAACTCAGACCTTCCTACTCGGTGCCATCGACGACCGCATCCGGGTCGCCGCACCGGTCAATATGGTCTCCCACTCAATGCAGGGCGGATGCCGATGTGAAAATGCACCGGGACTTCGCATTCAATTCTCAAACCTCGACTTTGCAGCAGCCTTCGCTCCCCGCCCCCAACTCCTGGTGGGTGCCACCGGCGACTGGACACGCGAGATGCTGGAAGTGGAGGCACCGGCCATCCGAGATATCTATGGCCTCTATGGCGCAACCGACCGGCTGAGAGCGGTCCGGATCAAGGCACCTCACAACTACAACCTCTCCTCTCGCGAAGCCGTTTACGCCTGGTTCAATCAATGGCTCCTGGGAGCCGCCCCCACGGATGCTCTGCCAGAAATATCGAACCCCCACGAGCCCCGGAGCCACCTGAAACTTCCCGCAGACCATCAGCGTCCACCTGAAGCGCTTACCGAGTCCGCCTTTATCGACGCGTGGTTGACCGGGCACCGGACCGCTCTTCAGGCCCTTGCACCACGGGACTCAAAATCCCTGACGGCATTGCGACATCATGTCCATCAGTTTCGCTCTTCCTGGTGGCCCGAATGGGACGTGAATTCCAAGCTGAATGGGACCAACCACCTCACCGTTCGAGAATGGCCCACACAGGAATCGAAGCCGCTACGAGGCGTGGTCATCCTCGTCCAGCCTCATGGGCTTGGTGGGGACACCGTCTCTGAACCGGTTCGTTCACTGCCAAAGACTCTTCAGCAGGAGGGATTTGCCGTGATCGAATTAGAGCCATTTCAGACAGGAAAGGACCGGAACGAGGCGGTGGTCTCAACATCCCCGTTCACCAACTTCTTCAACACCTACAATCCCACGGTCCTTCAACGCCGGGTCGAAGACGTTGGCCTTGCTTGTCGGTTGGCTCAAGCCCGGTTTGGGACCAACAAAATCGTGTTGGTGGGGCCCGGTGAAGCCGGGCTTTGGTGTCTGCTGGGTGCCCCGCTTGCATCCGCCGTCGTCGCTGATGGCAGCTCCTTTTCGCCGGTAACCGATGCCGCCTGGTTGACACCGGAAAAATTTCTTCCCGGACTGGCGCTCATGGGAGGGCTTGAGGCGGGAACTGCGGTGGTCGCCGACCGTCCATTATGGCTCTACTCCATGCCCTCCCAGTTTTCAACCTCGTGGCTGCAATTGGCAGCGAAGACCGAGGGTATCGAATCCAAGATTCGGTTGGAAGAGATGCCACCGACCGACGGAAATGTGTTGGTCGAGTGGATCAAGAATGCAACTTCTCCCGGCCGTTGATGCTGCCGGGATCACTTCACAGATTCTTTCCTGGGTTATCCCAAGCGGTAGGTAATCCGCGCCTTGTTCAAGTCGTAGGGTGACATTTCCAGGCGCACCCGATCACCCGGGGTCAAGCGGATGAAGCGCTTCCGCATTTTGCCCGAAATATGCGCCAAAACGACGTGTTTATTGTCGAGCTCCACCCGAAACATCGTCCCCGCAAGGACGGTGAGAATCTTTCCTTCTAGTGTGATGTGTTCTTCCATGATATTTCCGCGAATCTCCCAATCCTCCGCGGTTGGGTGACCCGTGGACCAAAAGATGACCCCAAGACAATAACGAAGATTGGGATAAAGTCACTCGTCTTCCGCGGGGTATCGCGTTCAGCACAAACTGGCCCCCAGGTGTTGGGCCATTTGAAGGATTTAAGATCAACTTCGAGGGCCCCACCTAAAACAAAATGCCGCCTCGTTTGGAACGGAGGCGGCATTGAAAATTAGAGTGAAAAGATTACCGCGTCAGTGAAACGACGGAATCCAATCAAGCGTTGGCCGGTCGCTTAGTAGCGAGGGCGGGAATCCCGACGAGGACCGCGAGCGCCACCGCCGCCGCCGCCGCCGTAACCACCACCACCACCGCTGTATCCGCCACCACCACCGCCGCCGCCATATCCGCCGCCGCCGCCGAAGCCACCGCCACCACCCGGACGCTCTTCCTTAGGACGAGCCTCGTTGACGGTGAGGGGACGACCGTCCAATTGACGGCCATGCATTCCGGCGATGGCAGCCTTGGCTGCATCGGGGTTACCCATGGTGACGAAGGCAAAGCCGCGGGACCGACCGGTCATCCGGTCAACCATGAGGTTGACTTCGCTCACTTCTCCAAACGCCGCAAAGGCGTCTTGGAGGTCATTTTCCGTGGTGTTGAACGACAAGTTCCCCACGTACAGTTTCGTGTTCATCTAATGATTTTGCTTTTTGACCGACTGTCATGTACCTGGCTGTTCCCGACTGTCGGGTTTCAAATCATCCCTGAAAACACGTTCAACTGGAGATCCACCACGCCTGGAATCGACTACCGATCCATCAAGACGACGCAGAGTCGCAAATTTAAGGGACAGAGCAAGAAAGAACGCGATCAATTCTCAGGAAGATGCACAACCCTCCCTTTTTTTGGGGTTCATTCCTCCCTCTTCGAGGCTGGCTTGTGCCCGAATCTCAAGGTCGAATGGCCTGATAAACCGTCTTGGCCATCAATTCAGCCCCCTTGGCGTTGGGATGAATCTTGTCCGGAAAATATTCCGGATGCCCCGTCAATGCGTCGTTCAAATCAATCACCGGAATCTTTTCCCGGTCAGTCACCTCCTGAATCGACTCAATCACTTCTTCCAACTTCGGCTCGTTGATTCCCCATTGCTCGCCGTACACGGGGACCGGCAGACAGGCCCAAATCTTGGGTTTGGACTTCAGGTCACGAAAGTGTTCACACAACGCCTTGTAGTCTTGCTTGAATGCCTCTTTACCGCGCCAGTTCTGTGGCTTGGTGTCGTTGGTTCCCAGTTGAATGATCACGACGTCCGGATCGGAATCCGTGGCCCCACGGTATTCCTCCGTCGTCCAATAGGGAAGGTCCCCCACCTTGCTCAACGTCGCGCCACTTCGCCCGTAGTTCAGGACCACGAAACGGGAGCCCAACATCGAATTCAGCTTCGCCGGATAGCTGTTGGTCTCACGGTTTTCCACCCCAGCACCAAAGGTGATGCTGTCGCCAACGCAGGCGATTCGGATCACGGGGTCGCCGGTCTTTCGCCGATTTTGGATATCGGCAATGTCGATGTAGGGCGGCTTCTTGGCCGAGCACCCCCAAAGTATCAATAAAATGGGCAACCAGACTGAAAAACGGATTTTCATGGGCGGACACGAACGTTATCGGTGGCGAGTCTCGCCGACGCCGACGACGGAGCAAGGTTAGTTTCGGTGGCCCTTCCATCCTGCCTCTTCACCTTCGCGGATGAATGAGAGTCTTGACCGCACGGTTTCCACCCGCCATCTCGGAAAACAATTCCGGAAGAGCCGACAATGGGGCCTCCCCATCAACAAAATCATCACCCCGGATTACCCCGGATTCAATCAAGGCAAGAGCCCGCCGGATGCTGGCCGGAGTGTGATGAAAGCTCGCCAGAAGCGTCAGGCCTGAATAGTGAATCAACGTGGTATCCAGTTGAACGGTGGTCCCGGATGGACAGCCACCAAAGAAATTAACCCGCCCCCCCCGCCGAACCAACCGGGTGGCCGCTTCCCACGCCGACGGTTTGCCGACCGCTTCAAAGACAACGTCGAAGCGGGTGTCGGGGGCAATTTCCCGGACTCCCGCCTCAATATCTTCACGTCCCGCCATGTCCATCGTCACTTCCGCGCCCAACCTCCGCCCCAGGCTGAGACGGCCCCCACCCCGTCCGGCAAGGGCCACCGCGCAACCGGCGTTTTTCGCCAGTGCGACCGCCATCAGACCGATGGGCCCCGAACCGAGAACCAGCACCGATTCGCCCTTCACCAGTCGCAAGTCATTAATGCCCTGCACGACGCAGGCGAGAGGTTCTGTCATAGCCGCCGAGCGGAACGACGTCCCTGGCTCAACGTGACACAGGTTTTTTTGGACCACCCGCCGGGGAATGACAATCGACTCAGCGTAGGCGCCGTTTAGAAAAAGAAGGTCCGAGCACAATTGCTCCTGCCCTGCCCGACACCAGTCACACGTGCCGCAAGGGGCCGAATTGGCGGCCACAACCCGGTCACCGACCGTCCAACCGGCGGTTTCCGGATGAACCTCAGAAATCACTCCGGCCAATTCGTGACCGAAAACACACGGGGGGGTTAGCATCCGGGCATGGTAGCCACGACGATAAACCTTCAGGTCCGTGCCGCAGGTCAGAGCTGCCTCTATCCTAACCCGAACCTCGCCCGCCGCCAGTGGCAGCTCCGGAATGTCCTCAACAACCACCTGTTCCCGACCGTATAAAATCGCCGCCTTCAATGGATGGACACCTTCGGTAACTCCGTCTTCAGCTGCAAGGGCAAGTTGATGGAAGGATTCGAGGCCAGGTACTCGAGCCAATCGGATTCGATATCGATATCGGATAGCTGCCGAAGCGTGGAAACGGATAATCCTGACGCGGCGGCACATTCCATGGTTCGTCGAAAAACCGCGTTGGTGCTCCATGGGATTTCGGTCAAAAGCTCCGGATAAAACCGACGCATCCCCAGAAGCCAGTAACCGCCGTCCCGGGCCGGACCCAGGACCACCTCCGATTCCCAAAGTGCCTGCTCTGCGGCTCTTAAGTCGTGCGTGGTCATCTCCGGGCAATCGCAGCCAATAGCCATGACTCTTGAGTATCCCCTGGCAAAAGCGTCCTGAAAAGCCAGGGCCATTCGGCTTCCCAAGTCGCCTGCCCCTTGGGCGGAACACTTCCAACCCGGTCGCAGCCACTCCCGCACCGCCACGCCCGCATCCGCCGGAGTGTACCCAATATGCACGTGGTGAAGAGGAGCACATGTCTCCAACGTCCGGCGCAGCAGAAACTCAGCGATCCGATGGGCCGACTCCAACCCCATGGTCGACGCCAATCTTGACTTTCCGTGTCCCGGTGCCGGAACCCGGGCAAACACGAGGGTGAGGGACGACATGGCCGCGATAGAATGAGCCGCTGCCCAAGAACCGTCCACCGCGCCGTGGCGCAGGCAGTCTTGTCTTCCGAATACAGCCTTTTTCCACCTCTGGGCGAAAGGGCAAGGTGGTGTTCGGGGGACGGTGGTCGAAATCGATATGGGAACCTGTCCCGCAACGGCGGGACGTCCCTCCGGACGCAAATCCCTCCGAAGGAGGGACATCCAACGGAGGGACGCGCTCCTGCAAGTCCCCAATTATTGCGGGGATCATTGCCTCTCCCATTCGAAAGGCACCTATATCTCTGGCCTTCAGCCCTAAAACCTCCAATCCGACTTTCCTGGGCCGTCGGCCCAAGCTGGGATGGGTGCGGGCCTTTGGCCCTCGAAACGGATTCGGGACGGAAGTAGTTCGGAGCCACCGTTCATCCGCACGGGCGAAGCCAATAGGCTGTCAGCAGGACCGAAACCAATAGGCCGTCCGCAGGACCCTCCAATCAGCGTTGCAAAGGTTTCCTTTCCGCCAGCCTGTGCTTTCTTCCCGGCAACGACATGTTGCGCCTTTCCGACCTCCTCCAACTGGCCACCGATCACCGCGCCGACCTGGACCTTCAAGTGGCATCATTTTCAATCGGTTCCCGTGAATTCGGAGGACAGCATCCGCCCGCCATCATGGGTGTGGTCAACCTGTCATCCGATTCCTGGTACCGGGAATCGGTTTGCCTCTCAGCAAAATCCGCCATCCAACGTGCACATATCCTTGCCGCCCAGGGGGCCCACATCATTGACGTCGGTGCTGAATCCACCCTGGCCCATGCCGCCCGGGTGGACGAAGCGGCTCAACAATCGGCACTGCTGCCGGTGGTCCAGGAGTTGGCAAATGCCGGGTTGACCGTCTCCGTCGAAACCTATCATCCCACCGTCACCCGGGCCTGTCTGGAAGCCGGGGCCAAAATCCTGAACCTGACGGGAACCCGACACTCCGAAGAATTCTATCGGATGGTAGCCGATCACGATGCGGCCCTCATCCTGTGCCACGTGCAGGGAGACAACGTCCGAACGGTGGGAGACTTCGACTTTGGGGCCGATCCGACCCGGATGTTGTACGATTACTTTGAGCGGGAGATCGAATTGGCCACCCGCTCGGGCGTGCGCAAACTCTGGATCGACCCGGGACTGGGATTTTACTACCGAAATCTTCAAGACTCCTCGGTTCGAATTCGACATCAAATGGGTGTGTTCCTGAACACATTCCGGCTGCGTCGACTGGGCTGGCCGGTTTGTCATGCCCTGCCGCACGCCTTCGAATGTTTCGGGGAGGAAGTCCGGAGTGCGGAACCCTATTTTGCCGTCCTTGCTGCCCTGGGCCAGACCGACTTGTTCCGCACCCACGAAGTACCCCGCATCAAAGCCGTCCTCGATACTTTGGCGTTGTGGTAGCCGCGGTTAGCCCGACTTTCGCAACTGGAGTAGATTTTCTTGGTAAGTGGTTGAAAACGAGGCTGGCGACTCAAAAGGTCTGCACCAAGGCTACTATTGAATGACGTTTCCGGCAGTGGTGATGTGGGGAGGTGGTTGTGGAGGGAGGCTCCATCCCAACTGGGCGAGCAACATTTTCTGCTCCTTTTCCGGTTGGGTGTAGCGACGGAAAATGAGTCGGCGTCCGTCAGTGGTTGGAAAGTGGACGTCCACCATTTGGATGAGTGCGAACTTGTCGAGGGCGGCCCGAGGCGTCAGCCCCGGGGCGGCCCTGCGCAAATGGGTTTTCAAGGTGACGTGGAGGCAGTAGGCCATGAAGGCGACAAAGATGTGGGCCTCAATACGTTCCTCCAACTGGTGGTAGATGGGGCGTAAGCCCAGGTCGTGCTTGAGGTCCTTGAATGCGGCTTCTACCTGGGTGAGTTGGATATAAAACTCCCACAGCCGAGCCGGGTCCTCTGGGCTCAGATTGCTTCGCAGCAAGTAGCGGCCCTCCCGCCGTAGCACCTCCCGCAGTTTATCTTTTCGCAGGCTGAACTTGAGGGCTGGCTCTTGGCCTTCGGCGGCAGGAGGAACATCGACACTGACCAAGCGCCAGCCTGCGGGAAAGAGCTGTTTGGCGGCTCCAAGTTTAAGAAGCAATTGGTCTCGGTGCAGGGTCATCCCCTGAAGTTCCTTCAGGCGTTTCCACAACCCCTTGAGCTGGCGTTGACGCATTGCCCGTTCCTTGCTGACCCGAGCCTCACTCTCGGCCA
>CAITXU010000118.1 GCA_903896505.1 uncultured Verrucomicrobiota bacterium
CGGAAAGATGTTTTTGCCCCAGGTGGTCAAGTCGGCCCGCGTGATGAAAAAGGCGGTGGCCTACCTGACCCCCTTCATGGAAGCCGAGAGGGCGCTGAAGGCCGAACGGGGCGAAGAGTCCAAGGCGCAGGGCAAGGTGCTGCTGGCCACCGTCAAGGGCGACGTCCACGACATCGGCAAGAACATCGTCGGCGTGGTTCTCGGCTGTAACAGCTATCAGGTCATCGATTTGGGAGTGATGGTCTCGTGCGACAAGATTCTGGCCGCCGCCCGGGAACATCAGGTCGACGTGATTGGCTTGAGCGGACTCATCACTCCATCGCTGGACGAAATGGCCCACGTGGCCCGGGAAATGGAACGCCTCGGTTTTCGCATCCCGCTCCTCATCGGCGGAGCGACCACCAGTCGCGCCCATACAGCGGTCAAAATCTCCAGCCACTACAGTCAACCCGTGGTCCACGTCCTCGACGCCAGCCGCGCGGTGCCCGTGGTGAGCAACCTGCTGAGCGAAGACTATCGGGCCGATTTCGTGGCTCAGTTGAAGACCGACTACGAGCAATTGCGCAGCCAGCATGCCGGAACCCGTCAGAAGCTCCTGCCGCTGACCGAGGCCCGTGCTCACGCTCCCCGCCTCAATTACAACGATCTGCCTCAACCCGCCTTTACCGGTCTGAACGTTCTCGATGAGGTCGATCTGTCCGTCCTGCGCGAATACATCGATTGGTCACCCTTCTTCCATACCTGGGAACTTCGTGGTCGGTATCCGTCGATCCTGGACCACCCCAAACACGGTGAGGAAGCCCGGAAACTCTTCGCCGATGCCCAGGCTCTGCTGGACCGGTTGGTCAACGAAAAGCTCATCACGGCACGGGGTGTCTATGGCTTTTTCCCGGCCAATCGAGTCGGAGACGATGTTGAATTGTACACGGACGACACCCGCACAAAGGTACTGGCACGGCTCCATTTCCTCCGTCAACAAGTGACCAAGGAAGATGGAACGCCCAACTGGTCCCTGGCCGATTTCATCGCTCCAAAGTCCGACGCATCCAGCTCTTCGTCTCCCAAGGATTACATCGGGGCATTCGCGGTGACCACCGGCCATCGATTGTCGGAGTTGGTCGAGGAGTACAAGCGTCAGCACGATGATTACAACGCCATTATGGCCGAAGCCTTGGCGGACCGTCTTGCCGAAGCCTTCGCGGAATACCTGCATCACGAAGCCCGAAAGCAGTGGGGATTCGGTCAGACCGAAAACCTGGAGATTCCACAATTATTGGAAGAACAATATCGGGGCATCCGACCGGCGGCTGGATATCCCGCCTGCCCGGACCACACCGAAAAGAAAACGTTGTGGGAAGTCCTGGATGCCGAAGCCAAAACCGGAATCCGCCTGACCGAAAGTTTTGCCATGTGGCCGGGTTCCAGCGTCAGCGGCCTCTACTTTGCCCATCCCGACGCCAAATACTTTGGGCTCGGCAAGGTGGACCGCGACCAGATCATCGACTTGGCCAATCGCAAAGGAATCAGCGTCGACGAATGCGAACGCTGGCTCGGCCCCAACCTGAATTACGACCCAGCCTGATGGGGCAATTCCGAGGATGCTGTGCCCTGTAGCGCAGGTATTCCCACCTGCCAAACAACGGTCTTCGTCCACCTCCAGATGACCAGGGGAGGCGGCACGCCGACAACGGTGGTCGAAATCGATATGGGGACTTGCGGGAGCGCGTCCCTCCGTTGGATATCCCTCCTTTGGAGGGACTTGCGTCCGGAGGGGCGCGCTCCCGGAAGTCCCAAAATATTGCAGGGATCACCACATCTCCCTTTCAAATGGCACCCGGGTGGCGGGGGAACTTCACGACGGGGCAAAAGGTCCAATCCGGTTCCGTCACACGATTCAGCTCCAGTAACATCTAGTCTCAACCAAGAGCACCGCGGGTGGGGTGCTTCCAAATAACAGCTTTTGACCTCAACGGTTGTTTCGTCTGCAACCTAATGAATCACAGTCACATCGGTAGGGCGAGGCTCCTGTCGAGCCGCGGCGGTCCGTACCACGTCCGCCCCGCAAGTTATACCCGGCCTGACCCCGGATCGCCACGGGTGGGGTCCTTCAAAATCGCAGCAACTCTTTCTGTTCATACCAGCTTCAATTCGCACGCGAAGACGCGAAGGCGCGAAGAAAGGAAGCGGATCTCATCAGATCGTTGAGGCCATGGGTCACCTGGGGAACAAAGGAAGGGACCGATAACGCGCGGTCATCCGGGAACTTTGCTTCCTGCGCGCCTTCGCGTCTTCGCGTGCCAAACTTGCCACCGAACCGGTGACCAACGACCGGCGCTTCTAACTGTCAACGGCTTTGCACATGTCGTAGATGGTCAACGCCGCGACACTCACTGCCGTCAAAGCCTCCATCTTAACCCCGGTTGATGCCACGATTCGGAGGGTTGCTGGATCGGACACTTGCGTCCGTGCTGCTGCTCCATAGAGTCATGTTGATGAACGAACTGGTCTTTGAAGTGACGCATGAGGAGGACGGCGGCTTTTGCGCTGAATGCCTCTCGGAGAATATCTTCACCCCGGGGCGACACTTGGGAAGAAGTACGAAAAAACGTTCGCGAGGCGGTTCGCGCCTATTATTTCGACCGTTCCTCCTCTCCTAGTGCGATTCGACTGCATTTGGTTCGGGATGAACTTTTGGCCGTTGGATGAAAGTTCCCCGCGATTTGAGCGGCGCACAAAGGCGTTGATCGCCAGTCAGTACTGGATTCTTTGAGATGAATCCGGCAATCGGCGAAATGGAGTCGATGGATTCCCCGATCTTCAGGGAGGGAATCCAACCCTTGCGTTGCCAAAGGCTGTCCCATTTCGCCCCTGTGGGGGTTCAGAATTCACTCCGCGAGAACTACTCCAGCCGCATTTTTGTTTTTCTTACCAACCGAACGTTTCCAATGACCATCGCCTTGTCGACCGCCTTGCACATGTCGTAAATGGTCAGTGCGGCGACACTCACCGCCGTCAAAGCCTCCATCTCAACCCCGGTGGATGCCACGATTCGAACGGTCGCCGATATCAACAGCCGGTCCCGGGTTTCCGGGGTCTGGAAATCCACCTCACAAAATGTCAGGGGCAGGGGATGACACAGGGGAATGAGGTCGCCCGTTCGCTTGGCCGCCAGAATGCCAGCCAGTCGGGCCGTTGCCAGCACGTTCCCCTTGGCCACCTGATTCGATTCGATGAGCTCCAGTGTGGCTGCCTGGAGAAGGATTTCCCCCTCGGCAACAGCTTCGCGACGCAGGGGGGGCTTGGTGGAGACATCCACCATTCGGACTGTTCCTTCCGGCGTGAGGTGGGAAAACGAGGACACGTCACGACTTTGCCCGGCGATTCAAGGAAGTGGCAAGCGAGGTTTGTCGCGGCAATCGCGGTTTGAACTTCTCGTTCCACCTTCGAAAACACGCTGGCCACATCCCAAGACCGGGGTACCCTTGCCGCGTGAGACGACCGACATCCACCCTCCCACGAGCGGACGCGACGGAAATTCTTTCCGACGTCGCGAGCCTGGTGGAACAGGTCGGATCTCCCGGCGCGCCCTCCTCGTGGCCGCCCGGCATTCCCCTGGGTTCCATTGCCACTCTTCCAAGCTTGAAGGCTTGGTTGACTCATTTTCGGCAGGAAGTCCTCGGACGAAGGGAATGGCCCGCGACGCTTCAAGCGTGGGATTTGGCCCGCCAGGGAAACGCTCGCGATTTGGTGGCGCTGGACCAAGCTTGGGGAATCAACGCCGTCACCCTCCCATTCGCTGAAGCCAGCCGACGGGTCGGACAGCGACAATTGAACCGCCTGCGTGCCCTCCGCGATCAGCGGGTGATTGCCCGATACATCGAGGCCATCGAAGCCGGACGAGCTCACGGATGGCATCCCCTCGTCTATGGGGTTTATCTGGCGGTCTTCAGTCTGCCCCTGCGACAGGGCCTGGTGAATTTCGGTGCCCAAACCCTCAATGGACTGGCCCGGGCGGTCAATCGGTCGAATGCGCTGTCCGAAGAGACGGTTCTTGAAACCGTCAATGCCGAGGTCGCGTTGCTTCCGGCATCCTTGCCCCCGCTTCCAAATGCCACCCTGTTTGAGGTGCGGTAGTTGACCGATTTCAGTCAGAGGAGCGGATACAGGCATCGTTGGGCATGAGCGATTTTGAAAGCCGGTTTGGGGGCATCGCCCGGTTGTACGGGCAGGAGGCGTTGGCAAAACTGCGCTCCTCCCGCGTTCTGGTTGTTGGATTGGGCGGGGTCGGCACCTGGGCCGCTGAGGCACTGGCGCGATCCGGTGTCTCCCACCTCCGACTGATCGATCTCGACGAAATCTGCGTGAGCAACGTCAATCGCCAGTTGCCCGCCCTCGATGGAACCGTCGGCCTTGCCAAGGTCACGGTCATGGCCGAGCGCCTTGCCCTGATCAACCCACACGGGTCTTTCGAAGCTGTTCAGGAGTTCTTTACTGAAGAATCCGCCGCCCGACTTTTGGGGGTGCGTGAGGAATCGGGGAAATGGGTGCCCACGTCCTCTATCCCGGATTGCGTGATCGATGCCATCGACTCCGTTGCCAACAAATGCCGATTGATTGCCTGGTGCCGACGCGTCGGAATCCCGTGCGTCAGCGCCGGCGGAGCCGGTGGACGCCGCGACCCGACCCGGATTCGAATCACTGACCTTCAAGCCGTGACCCACGATCCGCTCCTCAGCGATGTGCGAAAGCACCTGCGGCAACACCACGGTTTTCCCCGTTCACCGGAACCGATGGGGGTCTCCTGCATTTTCTCAACAGAGTCCCGGGTCCATCCCCAGCCGGACGGAACGGTGGCCGGCACACCGGCACCTGCCGACAGTGACGAGCCATCCCGGCGCTTGAATTGCAACTGGGGCTACGGGTCCGCCACCCCGGTCACGGGTACCTTCGGCTTTGTCGCCGCAGCCCGGGCGGTCGAGTTGCTACTCGGTCTTCCGCCCGCCACCTCCAGCTAAGCGTCCAACGCCTCAGAACTTGAAGCTGTATTCGATGGCAATCGAGTTCTGTGATCTGGGGCTTTGGATTTCGCCCTTTCAGGGCTGATCCGGATTTGGGCTGATCCGGATTTGGGATCGGTTTCCCAGGACTTCATCCTGGGCTGGCCTCCATCGGGACGGAACGCTCTATTTGTGGTTGACGCAACCGTTTGCAGAAGGCTGGCTGTTCACATGGATCGGCTTAGCCGGAATAGTCCCAGGCTTAAGACAAGAGCTTCATGGCGCTTTCTACGTCGTGCAATTTTACGTTTTGGATTAAAAGTGCCGAAAGCATTGTTATTTGTATGCGTTGTGAATCTTATATCAACCACCGCTGATATTGCGGTTGGCAAGGGAGGTTATAATGAACCGGGACTGGAATCAGCAAGTCAGTTGGGACAGGCTATTTGGTTATATGCGCCGTACCCGTGGGCTGGCGAGGTTGTGGGAGCGTTGTTTTTGCTCTACGACAACCGGGTCCCAGTGACCAGGAATTGGTTTCAGCTTCTCCTGGAGATTGCTCTAGCTGCCTTGCTTTATTGCGGAAGAGACATCCTGGAGTGGCGTCTTGTTTCCGTTTTCGTCGCAGACGAGATATCTCAGAAACGTGTGGTCGGTGGAGTCGTTCTCATTGCGGTCTCCATAGGGTCCATTGTCCTCCAAAACCCTCCATCCTGTGGTCGGAAGGAAAGAGATAAAAGTCGATTTCATGGAAACAGTATCTCGAGGGGACCATTGAATTGACCCGGTGGTACTGATTGCCGCCGGGGCGTTGACTATCACCGGCTCACGACTCGACGATTCGCTTCCGATGGAGAGAAGTTTATCGATGGAACTCATTCTTCGGCGACTCGCTCGAAATCGACTGAACGATATTGGTGTGTCAAGCGAGAAGACTTATCGAGGGTCCGATAAACCAGATTCCGTTACCGCAGGAGGTCGCGGTAAAGCACGGAAAGTCCGTACTTCCGGCTCTTCTTCGCCGGATCGACAACCGTCAAAAAACCTTCCTGGCTCCACCTCGACAGCAGATCGCGCGACGTGCGCTGGGAGAGCTTGAAGAGTCGTTCGACATCGTGGCTGGTGATGTTGTTACTCTCCCGGAACAGCCCAAGGACCTTTCGCTGGCGCGCATCTAGTTGTCGAAGCTGCACCGAAGCGTCTGATAACCCCAGACCAGCCGCCTCTTCAGCCCGCTTGCGAACGTTCTCGAAGCTTTCGGCGGCTCCGTGGCAGAAGTATTCGACCCAGCTTGTGAGGTCAGATTCGGCGCGTCCGAGGTAATAATTGTGCGACGGTCCGACAGTAAGCGCCTCGTAATAGGCAGAAAGGTTCCGGGCGTAGTATTCTTCCAGGGAATAGAGGCCCTTCAGATCGTACTCCCCGAGATGCAGTATCAGGGTCGTCAACAACCGTGCGGTACGTCCATTCCCATCATAGTAGGGATGGATTGTGGCAAACTGGTAATGCGCGATTCCGGCGCGCACCGGGCAAGGCAGTCCGGACGTTTCTGAGGATTTCAGCCAGGCGATCAGCTCGCCCATCAGTTGGGAAACATCTTTGGCTTCCGGCGGCATGTACACGATGTCGCGGTTGCGGCTGTCGCGGATGACGTTCTGGCCGTCGCGATAGGGAGTAGGTCTCACGGCAGTCTTTCCTCCGGCCATGACGAGGGCATGCAGGTGTTGCACCTGCCGTTCAGTCACCGCTTCACCAGCGCGGGCTAACTGTTCGACCTTTTCGAGCGCTGCGTAGTAGCCAAGCACTTCTCTTTCGTCCCGCTCACGACCGGGAAAATGTCCCCGCTTCCCGATGACTTTGGAAACCTGTTCCTGCGTCAGTCGGTTCCCTTCGATCACCGTTGAATAATGGGTCGAATACAATCGTGCCGTCTCTCTCAAGGCAGTCAGGACCGAAACGGTGATCGGCAGATGCACGACGGCCTGTCTCGCACCTTCAATGCGCATCAGGTCAATGGCGATCTGGGCGGTGAAGCTGAACTTAGGTTGAAACGGCATTCAGGCGATTCTCCTGCATGAGGTCGATCGCCGTTATTCTGCCGATATTCCGCCGTTAAAACAACTGCGGAAAGCCACAGTGGCAAGCCAACCCTGCCGTCACAGGGTCCAGTTCCCGAAGCACCTTGCCTCACGCCGCCGAGCAGCGGCGGTTCGAGCAACCCTTTCGTACGGACACGGATTTGTAGCCGCCGAACGTGAGTCGGCGCAAACTCTACCCGACCGCAACCCGTTGCTGAATTGCTCGGCGTGTCAACGGCCCGTTCACGCGGCGACACTCGCCAGCGAAATTACAGTCGATCTTGGGTAGAATGTGGACTCCCGATCGATCAGCGCCGTCTGACGACGAGCGACTACGGCGAGTCAGGCAAAACCCATGGGCCGTCCGCAGAACCGCGTCCTTCCGATGGATGCCCCGCCTTAAGGAGAGAGGTCTCGCCTCTGCTGGACCTCTCGCGGCCCATGCACCGGGCAATGTCTTTTGGCGAGACGTGGCCTCAAATGCCGTCGGCAGATGCAAATGGTCAACCGTTCGCTTGTCTGGGGTAAAGAACTTGCTGCAACAACGGCATTTACGCCGACTGGGTGGGCGGCTCATGGCTCTCGCCACAACGCCAAAATCGTCCTCCCAAGAAAATCAAAAACAGCCCGTCCAAGAAGATAGAATCTTAAGAAGGAAGAAGAGCTTTCTGTCCAAGAGCTTGAAGAATATCCAACCCAAGAAAACGGAATTTCAAACCACCAGTTTTAGACCACTTTCGTTTCGCCGCTGACATCATCATAGATGACGTCGA
>CAITXU010000119.1 GCA_903896505.1 uncultured Verrucomicrobiota bacterium
AGGCGCTGGGCCAGCAGGTCATCCAGTCGGTTCATCCCGGCCAGCAGATGATCAAGGTCATCCACGATGAACTGGTGCGCCTGTTGGGATCGGAAAATGCCGGTCTGGAGCCTGGAGCCAGTCCCGGCTGCATCCTGATGTGCGGTTTACACGGCTCGGGCAAGACCACCACCTCCGCCAAGCTCGCCCGTTACCTCGTCAAGCAGGGTCGCCGACCCTTGCTGGTCGCTGCCGACGTCTACCGGCCTGCTGCCATGGAACAACTGGCCGTTCTCGGTCAGCGCATCGAGGTGCCGGTTTTCGTGAAACAGGGGGAAAAGGATGTGCTGGTGATCGCCCGGGAGGCGCAGGCACTCGCACGGGACACATCCCGGGACACCCTCATCTTCGATACCGCCGGTCGCCTCCAAATTGATGAACCGTTGGTTCAGGAGTTGGTCCGCCTTCGGGACCTGGTTCGTCCCGCCGAAATTTTGCTCGTGCTTGACGCCGCGACCGGCCAGGAGGCGGTCAACGTGGCCACCCACTTTGACAAGGCCCTGGGAGTGACAGGAGCGGTCCTGACCAAACTCGACGGCGACGCCCGCGGTGGCGCGGCACTTTCATTCAAGACGGTGGTCGGTAAACCGATCAAATTCATGGGCACGGGCGAAAAGCCCGAGGATTTTGAGCCGTTTCACCCCGAGCGAATGGCCCAGCGGATTCTGGGGATGGGCGACGTGGTCAGCCTGGTGGAAAAGGCAGCTGAAGCGGTCGACCAGGAGAAAGCATTGGAGCTCGAGGAGAAGATGCGCAAAGGCATCTTTACCCTGGAAGATTTCCTCTCTCAATTGCGGGAAATGAAGAAGCTCGGCCCGATGGAAAACCTTGTCGGCCTCTTGCCGGGCGGTTCCGACATGATCAAGGGGGTCGACCTCAAGAAGAGCGAACGGGAATTTCGCCGGATGGAAGGGATTATTTGCGGTATGACGCCGACGGAACGCCGGAATCCGCAGATTCTCAATGCCAAGCGGCGTCAGCGCATCGCCAAGGGCAGCGGTGTCACGGTGGCCGAGGTGAACACCCTGCTCAAACGCTTTGAAGAGATGCAGCAGATGATGAAAAAATTTGGAAAGATGCAAAAGATGATGAGCAAGTTTGGCGGAAAGCTGCCCTCGATGCCCAAAATGCCGTTCGGGCGGTAGTTTTGTCGGGGCCGTTTCGAAGCTTGCCCCCGGGGGCGGTTCTCGGATCAAGATGGTGGACATTCCTTGCCCGCCATGACACGTCCTTCTCATCTTACCCGTCTGGGCCTGTTCGGCCTTCTGGCGGCGCTCCTGTCTCAACCTCTGCTTGGGGCAGATGTCGACAACGTTCAACCCGATCCCACCCAGGCTCCCTTCTGGTCGGGGACCATCATTCGCGACCCAAAGCACGTCGCTGCGGCCAAGGGATTGGCCATTCCCGTGGGAAAGGACCGCAACCACTACGTCGCCTACGACCTGGACACCCTGCGCCTGTCTCTCGCGTGGTCGGGACCATTTTTGGAATTCGGCAACACCTTGACCAAAATCGAGTGGCCGCCACCTCCTTCGGTCAAAGGCGAAGTGGTCTTTGAAACAATAGGAGGACCGGGATGGGCTTCTTCCGAGGCTGGCTTCAACGATCCACGCCACCCTCAACAGGGACCGCTGCCGAAATCCTGGGTCCATTACCAGGGCCTTTATACGTCCGGCGATTCGGTGGTCCTCAAGTATTCCGTTGGCCAGGCCAATGTGCTGGAACTGCCGTCACTGGAAGGCACCGGGGAAAGCCTGTCTTTTGCGCGAACCTGGCAATTCGACCGGGAGGTCGCCCGTCAACAGGTGGTTCTCACCACGGGTATCGATGGCAATGTTTCCGCGCCGCTGGCGGACTCCGATGTCTCCGTTCCACTGACTGGCGGAAAAAGTTTGGTGGTCTCCGGGGCCAATCTGCCCGGCGGTACACGCCTGGAATCCGATTCCGAGGGAAGGCTGATCCTCAAACTGGCCTCCATTCCCTCCCAAAAGCCGTTCACGGTGTTCCTTCGCACCTCCGGAGACGGAAAGGCTTCTGTCCTCGCCGCCAGCATTCCCAAAGACCTTCGAACCCTCACCCACGGTGGACCGGCCCACTGGAAGCAGACCCTTGAAACCGTTGGCGTCGTCGCCAAGGACGACGGTGCGTATGTGGTGGACACCATCACTGAGCCGTACCCGAACCCTTATCATTCGCACCTCTACTTTGGTGGGTTCGATTTCCTGCCCGACGGCCGGGCGGTCATTTGCACCTTCCACGGCGATGTTTGGATTGTCTCTGGAATTGATGCGAAACTCGATCACCTTGTCTGGAAGCGGTTTGCCACCGGGCTGTTTCAGCCGCTCGGCGTGAAGGTCTCAACCGGTAAGATTTACGTGGCCGGACGCGACCAAATCACACGGCTCTCGGACCTGAACAACGACGGCGAGGCCGACCTCTACGAAAACTTCAACAACGACACGGTGGTCACGCCCAACTACCATGAATTCGTTCTCGACCTGCATACCGATTCCAAGGGCAATTTTTACTATGCCAAAGGTGCCCCGTGGGAGCCGTCCGTGACCTCGCCGCACCAGGGCACCCTGCTCAAGGTTTCCCCGGATGGGTCCAAGCTGGAGGTCGTGGCCAGCGGACTTCGCGCCCCGAACGGCATGACCGTGGGTCCGGATGACACCATCCTGATCGGTGATAATCAGGGCCACTGGATGCCTTCCTCCAAGTTGAACCTGGTCAAACCGGGTTCCTTCCTGGGCATGGTTCCTTCGGCTCAAAAGGAGCTGAAACTTCGTTACCCGGATGGACGTGAGATTTCCGTCAATCCCAGCGACCCGGAGGCCCGGAAAAAGTTCGGACTCAAGGGATGGGAAGGAGCCATGCCGATTCCCGAAAAGTATGATGAACCGATTTGCTGGTTGCCGATGCGCTGGGACAACTCCAGCGGTGGACAGGTCTACGTGACCAGCGACCGCTGGGGACCCTGGAAGGGGGCTCCGCTGTTCCTGAGCTACGGCAAATGCCTTCTTTATGGAGTCTTGTGGGATGACGTCCAAGGGACCATCCAGGCGAGCATGGTGCCCTTCAACCTCAAGTTCCAATCGGGTGTCATGCGCGCCCGATTCAGCGAAAGTGACGGGCAACTCTACGCCTGCGGGCTCAAGGGATGGCAGAATGCGGCGACCCGCGAGGGTGGCTTCTACCGGGTTCGCTACACCGGCCAACCGGTCCGCATGCCGGTCAAAGCCCATGCCACCCAGACCGGGATCGAAGTCGACTTCAGCACCGCCCTCGATCCGGCCACGGCCACCGATGTAGGCAATTTCGCTGTCGAGTTGTGGAACTACCGCTACTCCGGTAACTACGGATCGCCCGAAGTTTCGGTGAAGACTCCGGCGACCGAAAAACACGACAACCTCGAAGTGAAGTCGGTCAAATTATCGTCGGATAAACACAAGCTCTTCATCGAAGTGGACGGGCTCCAACCGGCGGACCAATTCAGCATCAAATACAATGTGAAGGCTGCCGACGGTACCGAATTGAAGTCCGAGTTGATCGGGACCATTCACAAGCTCGGGACCGAGACGGCAGCCGCTTTGCAGTAGGCTGTCCTTTCTCCCAATTCCTCCTGACGTGCCGACAGCGATGAATTCTGAGAATCGTCGCTGTCCGTGGTGTCTGGGGACGCCCCTCTACGAACGTTATCATGACGAGGACTGGGGGGTGCCGGTGCATGATGACCGCATGCTCTTCGAGATGCTGATCCTGGAAGGGGCGCAGGCGGGTCTCAGCTGGTTGACCATCCTCAAGAAACGGGAGAATTATCGGCGGGCATTCAAGGGGTTCGAGATTTCGGCCGTGGCTCGAATGGACGCATCGGATGAGGCACGATTGCTCCAGGACGCGGGCATCGTGCGGCATCGGCAAAAGATCTCGGCGGCAATTCGAAACGCCCAAGCGGCCCTTGAGATTCAGCGGGAGTTCGGAAGCCTGGATCGTTTCCTGTGGCAGTTTGTGGAAGGCCAACCCCGAATTGGTCATCGAAAGGCGATGTCGGAAGTTCCGACCCGCTCGGCCGAATCGGATGCCATGAGTGCCGCCCTGGCTGAACGGGGCATGAAGTTCATCGGGTCGACCATCTGCTATGCCTTCATGCAGGCCGTGGGTATGGTCAATGATCACCTCGTGACGTGCCCGCAGTACCCGGGGGCTCGTTGATCTGAGGGCGGATGAAGCGGTGCTTGAGGTTCAAACCGCCCCAACGGGGCAAGATGGGATAGCCCAAGGCACCGCCTTGGGAAACCGAACCTAAATCGCTTTAAAGCCCTGAAAGGGTGAAACCTGGGCCACAAACCCTCGCTCAAATCCCTGCGCGTCGGCATTACAAATGACTTGTCCCTTGGTTGCCCATAAAAGCCGATGAAGCCGAAGGTTGTTCGAACCGCCGCGGCTCACCGGGAGGTTCGCCCTACCTTGGCTGATTGATTCATCGAAGTAAGTTATTGAATACCATATACATTGGTAGGGCGAGGCTCCTGCCGAGCCGCGGCGGTCCAAACCACGAGTGCCACGCTACCGAACCCCAATTCGGCGTTACAAATGACCTGTCCCTTGGTTGTCGAGGCAAGGCGATCTGACCTAAACAATGATACCGCAAACTGTATGCCCGAAACGCCCGCCAATACTGATAGTCCAGCCGATGAATACCACGATGACCGTGTTGCCATCTATGACGACAAGGACGGCACCAGGCTGTTCAGTCTGGTGAATGGTCCATGGCTGCCGAAATACACGCGGCTCGCCAAGCAATACGGGGTCAACGCCATATCCTTCTACGGGACGAACGATTGGACGGATGCCGAGTGCTCCTTCCTGCGGGACTTTCCCGAACTCCAGTCGTTGTCAGCCAAGCTCCCCTCGCTCTGGGCCGAACATTCGCTCGGGTTCCTGGCCCATGTCCCCAACCTGACCAAACTAATCCTCAGAGGCAGTGCGCGCATCCATTGGGAAAAGGTCGAGTCGCTGAAGAGGCTTCGCCTTTTGAAGGCTCATCTGTATAGGGTAAATCCAAGACCTCGACCTCTGGATTTCACCGCCCTGCACGAGTTGATTGAGTTACAGTTTGATTGGACGGAATCGTGGAGCTCTGCTCTGCACGCTAGGCAACTTAGGCAAATATCTATCGGGGTTGTCGAATGGGGTATTCCCGAGCGGCTCGTTCATCTGGATTGTTCCGGGCTCCCTGCTCTGGTTGAGTTGACACTTGCCCCATGCACGCGGCTGGAAACCGTAACGCTTTATCCCGAGGCGCGCGTCTGGAAAGTACACATTAACAATTGCCCGAGGCTGCGCCTTGGGGCGTTGCTCAGCGAACACCTTGAAAGATTGACAATAATTGGCAAAATCGAATCTGATTGGGTGGAAATCGCCAAGGCCAAGAACCTGAAGGTACTCAACATTTGGTCCACGCGCACCGTCAAGTCAGCGCAATTCATCAAGGAACTGCCCCACTTGGAAGTGGTTAGAATCGAGGGCAATCTGCCGGATGACGAGAAGTCCTACATCCGAGCAATCAACGAGAAGACGATTGAACGGTTGAAAAAGGAGGGTAAAAAGGTAGGGTCTTTTCTGTTCTAGTTGCAGTTGACCTGTCCCTCAGTCATCACAATCATTTGATTTATGGACCATTTCATTTTTGACTGGCGATTCGAACAAGGTGAGTACCACGTATGGTGGGTTGATGATGTGAACGTGTCCGCTCACAGTCCTATTCATCAACAGGCAGATATAGCCGTTTCTGAACAACTGATGGCCAGGTTTCCGTTCACCATTCCAGAGGTTGACTACCTTTTTTGCCCGCCCGTGTATGAAAAATGGGAGCGATTCCAATCGGACTGGCTCTTGCTCCAACCAAAACCCAGCGTCGAATCGGTGGAAAACGGAATTGGACATTATTTTTCCGAGGGGGCTTGCAAAGGATGCGAAATACCTCTTGGGGAACGAAACGAAAAGGACTTTGTTTGCCTGGCACAGCTCGAAGAGCCAGCGGATGCTGTTTGCATCTTTGAGGATTCAGGCATCGTCGCTTTTTCAGATTCGTTTCTTCGCTCTGTCTTTGCTGACAGCACCGAAATGCCGATGCAGAGACCGGTGCATGGCATCCATTCGCCAGACCAGCAATGTTACTTTGAGCTGAAGCACCAAAGTTCAGCCCGCGCCGTTTCGGTGGATAGTGAAGAGCTGAATGGCCTTCGATGTTCCTGGTGCGGTCGAGTCTTTATCGGAAGTCGAAGCAAGCAAGGGCAGCTAGAGCATTTCATTGATTTTGGATGCACCAACTTGTTGCGATGCCCAATTGGGCAACTCGAAAATGCTTTCTGGGATCGCACAATCATTACGGAAAACGCCTTCAAGCGTTTGATGATGGACAACGCCCGTAGGGGAATCTTCGCGGCTCGCGTTGGTGTCGTATCGGCCAAGGATACTGTGCCGGATGGTATTGTCGAACGATGGAAAAAATAGGTGGTATGAGATGGAGCCATGCCTAGTGTCGATGCTGACGACATATACGACCTAAAAACCGATGAGGCCGAAGGTTGTTCGGACCGCCGCGGCTCACCAGGAGGTTCGCCATGGTTGGGTGAATTATCGAAGTAGGCTATTGAATACCATATCCATTGGTACGGCAAGGTTCCCGCCGAGCCTTGGGCTCTTCGAATGACGCCAGTTCCGCAGAGGCGAAGCCAATAGGCCGTCCGCAGGAGTTGATCGTCTCCATCTGGGTGTACTAACGATTTCCAATCGCCTGTCTTCATAATCTGCGTAAATCTGCGTTCATCTGCGGATAATCCGTCTTCTGCCTTTTCCGAGATTATCTGCGTCCCTTTGCTGATCGAACTCCAAAGACGGCAGACATTTGTCCGCAGATTTTCACAGATTTACGCAGATGAAAGACAGGAGTTCGGGTGAAAACCAAGGTGGCCAGAACCTGATCGGCCGACTGGGAGGGCACCATAGCCTTGTGGAAAATCACGATAACCTATTGAATACGAATCGCATCGGCGTTGCTGCCCAGCCGCGGCGGTTCGAACCGCAATTGCCACGCTACTGAACCTCTTGTCCGGGCTAACCCCGAGCCTTGAACGTGAGGTACTGTCATTCCGCATGTTTCCAACCATCGCGGGCCAACGGCTGGACGCGCGGCTTTGGAACAGGGAGAGGCCCGGCAGACCTGGAGGTCTGCGGAACGGCAGGCAGGAATGCCTGCGCTACGTTGCAAGGCCACCGGCCTTGCGCCATATAACCCGGGTGTATGTGGATGACCTCCGGTTCGGCGAAAGACCCCAAGCCAGGTGCCTTTCGACACGGTGAGGGGGTGATCCCCGCAGTAATTTGGGACTTGTCCCGCAGTGGCGGGACGCGCCTCTCCGGACGCAAGTCCCTCCCAAGGAGGGACATCCAACGGACGCGCTCCTGCAAGTCCCCGATCATTGCGGGGATCATCACCTTTCCCCTTCTGAAGACACCTCGGTAGGGAGGCTCTACCTTTCTGCCCGCGGGTCGAGGGCGTCTTTGACGCCGTCACCGACAAAACTGAGGGCCAGCAGGGTGGAGGCCAGCACGCCCCCGGGGAACACCACCAACCACCAGTTGATCTGCAACGGATTGATCTGGCCGGCCCCTTCCGCAATCAACGTGCCCAGGCTGGCGTCGGGGGGCTGAATGCCCAGTCCCAGGTAGCTCAGGAAGCTCTCGTAGAGGATGATCGCTGGGACGGTCAGGGTCAGGTACACCACCACGAGTCCGGTGACATTGGGGAGGATGTGGTACCAAAGGATCCGCAGGGGGCCAGCTCCCAGAGATTGACTGGCCAGGACGAAGGACCGCGTGCGAAGCGAGAGGACCTGGCCGCGGATAATCCGTGCCATCGTCAGCCAGGAGACGGCTCCCAATCCGACAAACAGGAACAGCAGTCGCACCAATCGGACCAATCCCGGGGCGGCATGTTCCGCCACCACCTTGACCGTTGGCTCCAGAGCGGTGATCAACACGATCACCAGCACAATGCCCGGCAGGGAATAGAGGATATCCACAAAGCGCATCAGGATGCCGTCGAGTCGCCCGCCGAAATACCCGGCGACCATGCCCCAACCGACCCCGATGACCAGCGAGACGCCGGTGCCAACCAGTCCGACCAGCAGGGAGATTCGGGCACCGGCAAACACCCGGGTAAACAAATCGCGCCCGTGCACGTCGGTCCCAAACCAGTGATGTCCGTCGGGGTGGCCAAATTGGGTGTCGCTTCCCTTGGCTGAGGCATAGGGGCTCAGCCACGGAACCACCATCGCCAGCAGGAACAGAAGGATGAGAAAGAGCACGGACCCCGTGACGATGGGGTGGCGTCGTGCGTAGCGGCGAGCCTGCCCGAACCAACTCGGTGGCGATACAGCGGTCACAGCGTTCTCAGGCATGGCGGACGCGGGGATCCAAAACGCCGTAGAGCAGGTCGACGGCCAGATTGAGTGCCAACAACAGCACCGCATAGAGGAGGACCAGACCCACCACCATCGGGTAGTCCCGGCTGAGGGAACTATTGACGATGAACACACCGATGCCGGGAATCTGGAAGAGGTTTTCCACGACAAACGAACCGGTCAAGAGGTCGGCCAGCATTGGACCGCTGTACGACACGACCGGCATGATGGCCAGCGGTAGAGCATGGCGGGTCCAGACGCGAAAGTCGGTCAACCCTTTGGCCCGGGCGGTCCGGATAAAATCACTTTGGAGGGTTTGCGTCATGCCCTCCCTCATCAAACGGGCGACACGCCCGCTAAAATACAAACCCAGAGCCACCGTGGGCAAAATGGCCTGCCATGGGTTTCCCCAAAGCCCGACGGGCAACCAATGCAGTTGCAGAGCAAACACCAGCACCAGCAATGGACCGATGACAAAACCGGGAACGCAGACACCCGCGAGGGCCAAAAGTGTTCCGCCCCAATCGGCCCAACTCCCCTGCCGGACGGCACTCCAGAAGCCCACGGGGATGCCTGTTCCCAAGGCAAACGCAAAGGCCAGTGCGCCGAGGGCCATCGAGACCGGCAGGCCCTGCACCAAAATGTCGGTGACGGTGTGGTTTCGGTATTTTAGGGATCGCCCGAGATCGCCGGTCAACAGCCCGCCAGAGGCTCTGTGCCAGGTTCCGTCGGAGGCGCGTTCCCAGCGCAGTCCTAGAAATCGGAGGTATTGGAGCCCCAGGGATTCATCGAGGTGATACTTTTCCCGGAGTGCCGCTTCGACCTGAGGTGAAGCGGAGGCACGTTCACGATCAAACGGGCCACCGGGGGCCAGGCGAACGAGAAAGAACGACAGTGTCGCCATCACCAGCACCAGCGGCGGGAAAAACAAGAGTCGACGCAGCCAATAACTCACCTCGAAAGGATAGCTCCAAGCCAGGAAAAGAGGAAAGCTCGGGGTTTTGTCTCGCAGAGGGGCGGTCAAAAAGAGACCGGATTTTTTGACCCCCTTCCCCCCCGGTCTTATGCCTTCAACGACGACCGGACGGTCCAAGGATTGAACCGTCCGCGGTCCGAAGCTGGGATAGAATCGATTCCATGGGTGCCGAATTCAAAGACTACTACGCCATACTGGGCGTACCAAAGACCGCGAGCGCGGATGAGTTGAAGAAATCGTACCGCCAACTGGCGCGCCAGTACCATCCCGACGTGGCTACGGACAAACGCCATGCCGAGGAGAAGTTCAAGGAGATCAACGAAGCCTATCAGGTCCTGGGTGATCCCGAAAACAGACGGAAATACGACACCCTTGGTGCCGATTGGAACCAACCTGCTGGCGCACCCGGAGCTCAGGGGCCGCGCTCCCGTCGTAGGTCGTCCGGACCCGCAGGTGGGGCAGAATTTCAATTCGATGGCACCGGTTTCAGCGATTTTTTCGAACAATTTTTCGGGCACCAGAACCGCGGAACCGAGACGCGAGGGGGGCCTCGCCGGGGAGCCGACGTGGAGGGTGACCTGGCGGTTGATTTAAACGAGGTGCTTTTGGGAGCCGTCCGAAGCATTTCGCTGCGCCAGGAAGACCCGCGAACCGGGGAGGAAGAGATCACGACTTTCCGGGTGCGAATTCCAGCTGGCGTCCGGGATGGTCGCGTGATTCGAGTGGCTGGGAAGGGCGAGGAAGGTCACGGAGGCGTCGCGGGCGACCTTCTTCTTCGCGTTCGGTTGGTACCTCACCCCGATTTTCAAGTTCGAGGGGACGATTTGGTGACGGAACTCGAGTTGGCCCCGTGGGAAATCGTACTGGGGGTGAACGCAACCGTTCAGACTCTGGAAGGTCCGGTCACCATCCGCGTGCCCGCAGGTTCGGTTCCCGGTCAGCAACTGCGAGTGCGGGGCAAGGGCCTTCCCATCGACAGCGGCTCTTCGCGAGGCGATCTTTTTGCTGTCCTGACGGTCAGCTTTCCCACCGAGGTCAATGATGCCGAGCGGGAGCTATGGAAAAAACTAGCCGAGCTTTCAACGTTCAACCCCCGCAAACGGACCGGGGCTGCCTGACATCCCGGGGCGTGCAGAGATGGTTTCTGCACTTCCTCCGGGTGGCCCTCTTCGTCGGGGCAGCCGTCCGATGCGCCGGTGACACGGTTCCTCCCGGCTGGAAATCATTTGCGGCGGACGGTATTCCCGACCTGTTCGTCTGGACCGACACTTGCAATGTCTATGCATTGCGCGATGGGGATGCCGCTCTCCTGATCAACTTGGGCGACGGAAGCTGCCTCGACCATCTGGGCGAAATCGGGGTTCGCCGAGTTGAATGGGTGCTGTTCACCGATCACCACCGGGAACAAGGCCAAGGGTACCCAAAGCTCAACCCACCCGGGGTCAAGGTCGGGGGTCCGGAGGCGGAGCGCATGCTCTTCGAGCATCCCGAGTCGTTCCGGAAAATGAAGCCGTCGCTCAGCGACCCATTCACTGTCCACAGCGCCAGCTATGTGCGCCCGGCCATCCAACCGATCCACCTCGACCGTGGCTTTGGCCGGACGGACACGTTCACCTGGCATGGTCGGTTATTGCGATGCGAAGAGACGAAGGGCAACAGCCCGGGCGGCATGTCTTACCTATGGGAGAATCAAGGTCGATGGCTGGCCTTTTCAGGGGATGTCATGAGGTCCGACGCCCGCATGAACACCTACTTTGACACGGAGTGGGATTACAGCTTTGGAGCCGGCATCTACGCCCTGCACGATGCCGCCGCCTGGCTGGCAGGGTATGACCCCCGGTTGCTTCTTCCCGCCCATGGTCCATCGGTTCCCAATGCGAAGGCTTCCTTGGAACTCTACCAGCGCAAGTTGGAGAAACTGGAGCAGATGGTCCTTCGAGGCTACAGCATTTCGCGGTTTGCCGGTTCGGACCAGGACCGGGTCTCGAAGCCCACCGCCGTTCCCAACATCTGGCAAGTGAGCCCCCACCTGTTTAAGTTTAAGGCCCAGAACTTCTGGCCGAATTTTCACATGCTCCTGGCCGACAACGGGCATGCGTTGGTGGTCGACTGCGGCTTGTTTGACGAGGCGTACCTGGACACGGCCCTCGATGGGATGCGTCAGAAGCTGGGTCTCAAGGCCATTGATGCAGTGATCATCACCCACATGCATGGAGACCACATGCTCGAGGCACCGCATCTGAGGGACCGCTGGGGCTGCCAAATCTGGGCCCTCGATAACATGGTGGAGAAGTGCGAACACCCCGAATGGTTCGAATACGCCGCCCCGGTGGAGTCCTACGGAAAGGGATTGAGCGGCGTCCGCATCGACAGGGCCATTCGAAAATCGGGAGAAACCATCGATTGGGAGGGCTTCCGCCTGACCATTGAATGGATGCCGGGCCAGACCGAGTTCGCTCTCGGCGTCCACGGGATGATCGATGGCATGAAGGTTCTCTTTACCGGGGACAATATTGACGGCAATCCAGAGGACCCGACACAGAATGGCCACGAAGCCTTTGTTGCGCGGAACAGTGGCATTCTTGAAGAAGGCTACATCTACGGGGCCGAATTGATGACCCGGGTTCGCCCCGACTTAATCCTCGCGGGACATTCATGGGCCATTGCGCATCCGATGCCGTTGATTGAGCGGTATCGAGCATGGGCCTACGAGATGCGCGAGGTTCTTCGGGGGCTGAGCCCGGACGAGGATTATCGATACAGCTTCGACCCGTTTTGGGTTCGGGCGCAGCCGTATCGTACGGTCCTGAGCCCAGGGGGAACCGCGGAGGTCCAGATCAACATTCGAAATTTCCGAAACCGAACCCAATCTCACCGGATTGAGATTCACGCGCCGCCGGGTTTGACCGCAGAGCCCTCTTTTTTGGATGGAACGACCGTGGCTGAGGGACGAATCGCCGTCCCCATCCAGCTTCACGCAGAAACGAACGCAACCCCCGGGGTCCGGGTGGTCGCCCTCGACGCGACGTTGGACGGGAAACGGTACGGTGAGTGGTTTGATTTAATTGCCGAAGTGCGGTAGGACGGAAGACTCGACGCTACAAGCGCCCGCTTCGACAGAAATGTCGGCACAACAAAGGTCCCGGAAGTGCCTCGCTGAAAGGTTCATTTCACTGACCCTTCTTCCTCAACGCTTCCTTGATCCTATCCCTGCAAGTGGGGGGCAACTGCACCCCCAGCAAAACTTCGTCCGGCATGGACTTCCCGGCTCGGTTGAGCCATCGCAGTTGCCGGGCATAACGGCGACAAAGTCGACAAAATATCAGGTGAACGGCCATCCGGAGCTTCATCAGCGTGGGATGATTGTGGTCCAGTGCCTCGGACGATAGCCGCGACATGTCGCGGCAGGTCGGGATGATGGCGACAGTGCGGGTCGGCATCTTTTGGTGGGCCGTCGTTTTGGCGTTCATGGGACAAATCGAGGCTATGGACTACTCCCCACCCCGGAGAGTAGGTCGGCGGTTCGACGACATTCCTGACACGATTTTGTTCAAAACAATTTGTCCGCCCGGAATGTAATGAATGCAGTCTGGGAAGGACCCACCTGTGTTGGCATTGTCCGGTCCCCGGATTAGCCTTCCTCGGTTGAAATATCGGTCCAAAGACCACGACGTTATGAAACTGTTCCCTTCCCTTGCGGCCACAGCAGGTGCCTTGGTCGTTCTCATCACCGGGTGCTCACCCGGTGTCTCCGCTCCAGCCGATTCCGCCACCAACACCCCGCCGCCAACCGCTCCGCCAGCCGCCGGACCGTGGAATGACAAAGACAAGGTGGTCAAGACCTCTGCCGAGTGGAAGGCCCAACTCTCTCCGGAGGCCTTTCATGTTCTTCGCGAGCATGGGACGGAACGATCCTTCTCGGGAGCCTATTGGAACAACCACAAACCCGGCGTCTACCGATGCGCCGGTTGTGGTCTCGAACTTTTCGATGCTTCGTCAAAATTTGAGTCGGGAACCGGTTGGCCGAGCTTTTTCCAACCGATTCAAGCCTCCCACATTGGTACAACCAAGGACAACACCCTGTTCATGACCCGAACGGAGGTGCACTGCGCCCGGTGTGACGGACATCTGGGACATGTCTTCGAAGATGGTCCAGCCCCGACGGGCCTCCGATATTGCATGAATTCAGTCTCTCTGGCCTTCGAATCCAAACCTTGATCGTTCATTCCAGACCAAACGTCTTTATTCATACACCTATGAAACACATCCTTCTTCTGACTCTGGCTCCTTTATTGGGCTTGAGTCTCTGCATGGCGGAACCGGCACCCGGTTCGGCCAAAGCCCCCGCCCCTCTTCCCAAAGTCCCGGAGGGTACCGAAGTCATCACCTTGGGTGCGGGTTGCTTCTGGTGCACAGAAGCGGTCTTTCAGCAGATTCCCGGTGTCCTGTCCGTCACCTCGGGGTACATGGGCGGCACGGTCAAAAACCCCACCTACCCGCAAGTATGTGAGGGGGACACAGGTCATGCCGAAGTCGCCCAGTTGGTCTATGACCCCAAGGTCACCAATCTGGAAAAGATTTTGTCGACCTTTTGGCACGTGCACGATCCGACCAGCCTCAATCGACAGGGGGCTGACTCGGGGACCCAATATCGGTCCGCCATCTTTTTCCACACGGAGTCCCAGCGGGTTATGGCCGAGAAATCCAAGGCCGAAGCTGCAAAGGAATTCTCCAAACCAATCGTGACGGAGGTCACAGCGGCATCGGAATTCTACCCGGCCGAGAATTACCATCAGGACTACTACCGGCAAAACAAGGACCGGAATCCGTACTGCCAACGGGTGATTGCGCCCAAATTGCGCAAGGCCGGGCTGAAGGAGTGACGGCCCTCTCCGCGTGAGGTTCTCAGTTGCAAACAAGGCCCGGTTCACCAAGGTTGACCGTTAATGCCCTATTCTCGTCAGCAACCGATGAGTGCCCGCGAAGCGCATCAGCGCATCCGGCACCTCCTGCCCGGTGCCGTGGCCTTGGCGGGTACGGCTGGATTCGTAAATACGGTGATGCTGGGGTTCTTTCGTTCCCCGGTCAGCCACATGACCGGAGCCGTTTCACACCTCGGCATTGACATCGCCGAAGGCAAATTCCGGGACGCTTGGGCTTCCTTGTCGATCATCATGGGTTTTGTGATTGGCGCGATGGGGGCCGGCATATTGGTCGGTGCCTGGAAACTTGTACCCAACCGGGCATACGGCGTCGCCCTCATGGCCGAGGGAGGATTACTAGGCATCGCAACCGCCCTCCTGAATGCCCAGCACCGACTGGCTCTGCCGGCAGTGGCCATGGCCTGTGGACTCCAGAACGCGATGGCCAGCAGCTACTGTGGACTACTCATTCGCACCACCCACGTCACTGGGGTGGTAACCGATATTGGCGTCATTCTTGGGCACTGGGTGCGCCATCGTCAGGTGGAGATGTGGAAGTTGCGATTCCTCCTCGCTATTTTCCTCTCATTTGGATTCGGCGGCTGGATGGGGGCTCTGGCGGACCTCCGGTACGGCCCGACCTGCATCTTGGTGCCAGGCATCGGCTGCACTCTTGCGGGTGGAATCTTCTGGTTCGTCACCCATCACGGACTCCTTCAGATCATGCAGGACGGTGCACCAAAGCCGCCCAGGACAGGCAGTTTTCCGTTTCTTTGATGGTGATCGGGTTAACGGCAGGTGATGTCAATCACCGGGGGCGGTGCGCTACTGAACCGACGCCACCAGCAACGGACTATTGCTTTGCGATTTGACG
>CAITXU010000120.1 GCA_903896505.1 uncultured Verrucomicrobiota bacterium
CACCATCCAATCGACTGGCATTTGATTGATCTGCCCGGCACTTTTCATGGCAACGGAACCGGCATGGCCTTTGCCGATGGCCGCGCCGAAATGCATATCTGGTCGGACCAGCGGACCGCCGCAGCCAGTCATCCGTTTCAAGTCATGAGCTCCAATCAGGACCTGAACTGGCTGGACTTACATAGCTCGGCTCCTCCAGAAAACCACTAGTGCTTACCTGCGGGCCAGTAGCTGGGTTACATCTCATCAGCCCCTGAATCCGGGGCTGGTCAAATCGGTGTGTTTTCTGGTTTCCTTTTGGCCATGAAGCAATCGATAGGAGTAGTCGGAACGGGGCGTATGGGGGCTAACATGGCCCGACGGTTAAAAGACTGTGGCTATCCTGTCACCGTGGTTTTCGATGTTCGCCCCGAAGCGGCACAGGCCTTGGCCGTTGAGTTGGAGTGCCGCGCCGCAAAAACGCTGGAGGAAGTGAATTCCCTCGCGTCGGTTGTCCTAACCGTGGTCACAGATGACGCGGCGATGAACGGGATTTTTTCGGAAAGCGGTGACAGCCTCCTACGGGGAGCCCGGGACCATGTTTTCATCAATTGTGCAACGGTCTCTCCAGCCATCCACCGGGAGATAGCGAATCGCGCTCAACAACAGGGGGCACACACCCTCGAGGCCTGCATGGCCTCAAGCATTACGCAGGCCCGAAACGGGACGCTTTATTTGATGATCGGGGGACCCTCCCCTGTTTTTGAGTCGGTCCGCATTCTCCTGTCCCATCTGAGCGATGATGGCAAACTCCTGCGTTATATCGGCCCCACCGGCACGGCAGCCCAGGTCAAGGCATTGGTGAACATGGTGATGAACATCAACACCGCCGGATTGGCTGAAGGGTTGGGCCTTGGTGCCGCTCTGGGTCTGGACCTCACCCTGTTGCGTGAAGTCTTCGGCCAGACTGGTGCCCGGTCGGGCGTTTTACAAACCGATGGGGAGGATATGCAAAACAGGGCGCACGACTGCTATTTCAGCGCAGCTCACGCCGCCAAAGACAGCGGTATCGCTCTCCAACTTGCCAAAGAGGCAGGACTCCATCTTCCCTTGGCCAGTTCCACATTGGAACAATTCACCCGGATGGTCCAAGTGGGCCTGGGTGAGCTCGACAAGTCCGGAATTGCCGAACTGACTTTTCCAGGACGAGGACCGAAGTCCGGTTCAGGAGTTTAGGGGAAGACCGATTCGCTGAAGTCGTGTTGTCCCGGGAACAGCGTTATGGCTCCGCCTTCATAGCTGCGATCGGAACAATCATGAGCGCCGGGGGAGTGCGATGAGCCTGCCTGATGCATATGCACTGGTTCGTCGTCATCTCTCTCAAGAAACGGACGAGAAAGCCGACGATAATTTGGCGATCTTTGCTTTGGTTGATGAAATGACGTTTGACGGTTTTTCGCTTTGGAAAGCCAAAGCTGCCACCAACCTTGCTTTTATTTTCGAACGGCGTTCTCGCGCCTGTGCGGATTGGAGTCTTCACGTGGCATTGGGATGACAACACAAGCTACTGGTCGAATCATTGAAAAATGGGACTCAAGACCAACTCTGGCAGGGTTGTTTCACATGCGACGAAAAGCACATCAGCTTTGTTTTGAATCTCGCCACTGGAATAGTGCTGATCAGTTGAAATCCGTGAGATTGCTCTAGGCCAGCAGATTTTATCGAACGACCATGAGACCATAGGGTCACCCATTGTTCCAATCGAAGCTCCGGGCTGCCTCATCCGTTTGCAGAGAAAGTAACGCGTCGATGATGGACTGATCTCCTCAAGGAAGATTTCCGTCACGCCTATCCCACCTCACCTGACCCGCTTGAGACCGCTGCTGGCTCCACCCTCAAGTCCCTCAACCCAAAGATATCTGTCTCTGCGAGGAACTTAAATCTCCTCGCTCCATCCTTGCGCTTGGGTCCAAACCGTTGGCGATGGTCCTCAAATATCTGATTCACCCACCCCCGACTCCCAATCACCGCTCCATCGGTAAAGTACCTTACCCGACACCGAACATAGTCCCCCCATCCCAGTTTCCCCTTCTGCGCAAACACTTCCTTCACCTTCTCCGGTGATATCCCCGCCCGAATGGCCGGTCCATCGGTTCCCTGTACTCCCTCGGTAATCCCTTCGCCAAACACCCACAACCGGTACCGAGCCATCGACTCGGTCAGATTGCTTTCCTCCCGGTCACTTGGGTCGATGATGCCCCGAATCCCCTCCCTGGCTACCCGCAACCCCGCCACCGCCGCGGCATACCCGCTCCAGCGATACTCTTTGGGGTCTTCAGTCAAACGGGCTCGAATCGGATTGAGGTCGATGTATGCCGCCACCCGGGCCAGGGAATCCCTTGAACCCTCCACCAGCACGCTCTTGAAGCGTTCCTCCCACAAGGTGCCCTTGCGTCGATGTCAAATAAATGACCTGTCCCTTTGTATGAAGATCCGTGGGCCGGAGCCATGGAGATAGATGGTGGGGATCAGCCGACGTGGCGGAGGTTATCGGGACCGTTGACGGACGAGTTGACGCGCAGGCGCAGGCCGTTGAGGCGGATGAAGCCGGTGGCATCGTCCTGATTGTAGGCCTTGGTGGGGTCGGCCTCCATGGTGGCGATGTGCGGGTTGTACAGGCTTTGGGGCGACTTTCGACCGGCGGTATAGATGCCACCCTTGTACAATTTCACGCGAATCGTTCCCGAGACGTTCTTTTGGGATTCGGTGACGAGGGCCTGCAGGGCCAGACGTTCCGGGGCAAACCAGAAGCCGTAGTAGACCAGTTCCGCATAGCGCGGGATCAGGCCGTCGCGCAGGTGCATGACTTCTCGGTCCATGGTCAGGGATTCCATTTGCCGGTGGGCAAAGTGGAGGATGGCGCCGCCCGGAGTTTCGTAAACGCCGCGGCTTTTCATGCCGACAAAGCGATTTTCCACGAGGTCCACGCGCCCGACGCCGTGGCGTCCTCCCAGTTGGTTCAACCGTTGCAGTACGCCAAGTGGTGTCAGGGTCTCTCCATTGACGGCAATGCAGTTTCCCTTTTCAAAATCGAGGGTGACGTATTCCGGTTGATCGGGTGCCTCCTCGGGGGAAACTGACAGAATAAACATGCCGCGATTTTCCGGGGCAAAGGCATCCAGCCAAGGGTCTTCCAACACGCCCGCTTCGAAGGAAATATGGAGGAGATTTCGGTCCATCGAGTACGGTTTCTTGGCGGTGGCCTGAACCGGAATGGAGCGCTCTTCGCAATACCGAATCATTTCGGCTCGTCCGGGGAACTGCTTGCGAAACCGTTCATCACGCCACGGGGCAATGATTTGAAGCTCGGGTGCCAGGGCGGCGGCCGTCAGTTCAAACCGCACCTGGTCATTCCCCTTGCCGGTGGCTCCGTGAGCGATGGCGTCGGCCCCTTCGCGGCGGGCGATTTCGATCATCCGCTGGGCAATCAAGGGACGGGCGATGCTGGTCCCCAGAAAGTATTGGCCCTCATAAATGGCACCGGCCTGAACCATCGGGAAAATGAAGTCGCTGGCGAATTCGGCCTGAAGATCATCAATGAAAATGGAGGAGGCACCGGTCTTTTTTGCCTTGGCCTCAAGTCCGTCGAGTTCCTCCTGTTGGCCGATGTTGGCACAGAAGGCCACCATTTCGGCCTGGTAGGTTTCCTTGATCCAGGCGAGAAGCACCGACGTGTCCAGCCCGCCGGAGTATGCGAGAACGATCTTCATAAAAGAGGGTTTGATGATGGGGTTCTGGCCAATTCGGGGAAGGGCAAAATCGGACTTTAAAGCCAGGACTTTAGGTCAGCCCCGTGACACCAAGTCCTTAGGTCTCGGTCGATACGGATGGCACGGTGGCCCCGGTCGATGGTGCCAAGGCGGGTTCCACGTGGACCAGAACGCTGGAAATTTCGGGCATCCGTTCCCGAAGAAAATCTTCGACCGCATGTGCGATTTGATGAGCCTCCCGGACCCGCATCTCCGGATCGACGCTCACATGCATGTCCACCGTCAGGTTCCAGCCCATCCGGCGGGCGTGGCATTTGCCGACCGACTCGACTCCGTGGACCGTTTCCGCCAGTCGTTGAATCTGGTCCATCAACGCCGGATCGGGAGTTGTATCCATCAACTCCTTCAGTGCGGGCCTCAGGGCCATCCATCCGCTCCAGGCAATGATACCGGCCGCAACCAGGGCGGCGATTTCGTCGGCGATGGCATATCGCGGGCCGCCGACAAGGGATATGCCGATGCCGACGGCTGCCGCGAGGGAGGTAATGGCGTCGCTACGGTGATGCCATGCATCGGTCCTCACGACGAGGCTTCCGGTCTTCAGCGCCTCGCGCCGCACCAAGCGAAACAAGACTTCTTTGATGGCGATCACAGCAATCAGCACAAAGAGCGTCCATCTGGCGGGAGCATCATGCCGGGTGAACAGCCCCTCGACGGAATGGATGGCAATCCCGGCTGCCGCTATCAGCAGCATTCCGGCGATGAGGGCCGACGTCAGCGGTTCAGCCTTGCCATGGCCGTAGGGGTGATCGGCATCCGGGGGCTTGGCGGCCACCAAGACTCCACGCCATACGATGAGCGAGGAGAAGAGGTCCGAAAATGATTCGACGGCATCGGCCACCAAGGCATGGGAATGGCCAAGAAGTCCTGCAGCCAACTTGCCAACTGCCAGAAAACCATTGATGACCAGACCGGCCAGAGTGATCCGGATTTGTCGTTGTGTTCTTGATCGTTCCACGGGGTGGACGCTTCCGCCGGGTTGGGGTTGGGGAAACGGGCGAGGTCGGTTTTGCTTGAACGTTGGCGGCTACCCGACGGTCAGGCGTTTCAAGGCTTCCTCGTACCTTGTTTTCGTCTGGGCGATCACAGTCTCAGGCAATCGAGGTGCTGGAGGTTGCTTGTTCCAACCGCTATTTTCGAGGTAATCCCGCAGGTACTGCTTGTCGAAACTGGGAGTTGGCTGTCCCGGCACCCATGCGTCAGCCGGCCAGAAGCGGGAGGAATCGGGGGTCAGTGCCTCGTCGATCAGGATCAATTTCCCATCCGCCCAGCCAAATTCAAACTTGGTGTCGGCGATCAACAGACCTCGGGTCCGGGCATAATCGCGCGCTGTCTGATAAAGCCGCAGGCTGAGATCGCGCACCGCGTGGGCGGTTTCAGAACCCACCCGGGAGCAGGCTTCGTCGAAAGAAATATTTTCATCGTGCCCAGACTCGGCCTTCGTTGCCGGGGTGAAGATGGGTTCTGGAAGCTCCGAGGCTTCCTGAAGTCCATCGGGAAGTCGAATGCCACACACCCGCCCGGACTGGCGGTACTCCTTCCAACCGGACCCCGCCAACCAGCCCCGGACGACGCATTCGATCGGAAGCGGTTCTGCTTTTCGGACAATCATGGAACGACCCCGGAGGATATCTGAGAAGGGTGCCAGCGATTCGGGCAGAGCATCACCAGGTCGGGCGATTCGGTGGTTGGGAAGCCACTGTTCAGTGCGGTCGAACCAAAAATGCGAAAGCGACGTGAGGATTCGGCCCTTTCCTGGAATTCCATCCGGCATCACACAGTCGAAGGCCGAAATCCGGTCGGTCGCCACGAGCAGCAGGGAAGTGCCGAGATCGAATAACTCGCGCACCTTGCCTGATTTCAGGTGGCGGATTCCCGGAAGTTGAAGGTCCAGCACTGGAGTTTCCATCGGGTGGGCAGCGTAACCAAACCCGCTCCGCGCTCCAATCGGGAATCGTCACGCGCCCCCGTTTCACCGGGTGGCGGTGGCGAGAAGGGTCTCAAACTGGGGTGGTTGTTCCTCCCGGGCCACCTGGATAATCTCAATGCCGGATAGCCCTGCTGCTTCCAGCCATCGCTGGAGTTCCGTTTCCGTAAATCCCAGCCAGCGATCCCCGTAGAGCTGGCGTGCCTGTTCAAACCCATGCCGGGCCAGGTCGAGGATGATGATGTTTCCCCCAGGTTTCAGAAGTCCTGCCGCCGCCACCACCGCCGCCGCCGGCGTTTCTGCGTGGTGTAACGCCTGGCTGAGAATGACGGTGTCGACGCTGCTAGGTTCGATAGGCGGCGCTTGAAGGTCACCCAACCGGAATTCCAGGTTTTTGATTCCGTTGTCGTGGGCTCTCCGGGTCCCGTAGGCGACCATCTTCTCTGAATTGTCGACGGCGATCACCTTCTGACACCGACGCGCGAGCAGTTCCGCGAGCAACCCTTCGCCCGACCCCAAATCGGCCACCACCAACGGCGGAAGCAATCGCAACAATAAATGTCCAAACGATTGCCAGGATCGCCCTGGCCCATAGGTGCGGTCAAAGCGACCCGCCACCCGATTGAAGTACGCTGCTGCCTGGTCAGTGCGCAACGCCACGATCCGTTTGAGATTCAGCTGATCCTCTTCGTACTCTGGCAGTTCTCGTGCTCCGCGGATGGCCAGTTGCATAAATTCCCCTGCGGCCTGATTGGCAAGGGGATTGAGCCGATAAAAGGACCGCTTTCCGTCCCGTCGGGCCACCACCAAAGCTGTTTCGCTCAACAAGCCCAGATGGGTGGAGATGCGGGACTGAGCCAACTTTGTGACCTCCTGCAGCTCGGCCACCGAGAGTTCCTCACGTTCCAAAAGAGCAACGATGCGGAGGCGGGTCGGATCGGCCAAAGCCCTTAACGAACGGAGGGTGTTACTCATAAACCGCGAAAACCGGATTGACGACGCACGTATTTCTTCATATCAACGCATCGCGATACGTCAATACGTTGTTGTCATTGCGGTCGTTTTACCAATTCGATTCATGAGCAAGCGCTTCATTTTTTCGTCGGAGTCCGTGGGCGAAGGCCATCCGGACAAGGTGTGTGACACCATTTCAGATGCCGTCCTGGACGCATGTCTGACGCAGGACAAGTACAGCCGGGTTGCCTGCGAGACCTACGCCAAGAGCAATGTGGTCGTGGTCGGCGGTGAAATCACCACCAAGGCCAAGTTGGATTTCGTCGCCATCACGCGGGCCGCCATTCGCGAAATCGGTTATGTTCACGACGACGACGTGTTCCATGCGGACAAGGTATTCGTCAACCTGCTGGTGACCCAGCAATCTCCGGACATCGCCCAGGGCGTGGATGCCAAGGCGGCGAAGGGAAAGAAAAAGGCCGAGCAGGGTGCAGGCGACCAAGGGTTGATGTTTGGCTACGCCAGCGACGAGACGGAAGAATTGATGCCTTCTCCGGTCATGTTCGCCCATCGGTTGGGTCGTGAGCTGACCCGAATCCGCAAGAGCGGCAAGGCCAACTGGCTCCGTCCGGATGCCAAGTCACAAGTTTCCGTGGAATATGTGGACGACCGCCCGGTGCGGATCACCAACGCGGTGATTTCCACCCAGCACACCGAAGCGGTGAGCCACAAGGAAATTGAGGAATTCTGCATTGAGAATGTCATCAAGAAGGTGCTGCCCAAGGAATTGCTCACCAAGGACACGGTTTACCTGATCAATCCCACCGGTCGTTTCGTGATCGGCGGTCCCCAGGGTGACACCGGGTTGACCGGACGAAAGATCATCGTGGACAGCTACGGTGGCTGGGGTCGGCACGGCGGCGGTGCGTTCTCGGGCAAAGACCCTTCGAAGGTGGACCGCAGCGCGGCCTACATGGGCCGGTACGTGGCCAAGAACATTGTGGCGGCGGGCCTGGCCAAGCGGGCTGAAATTCAATTCGCCTACGCCATCGGATATCCCGACCCGGTCAGCGTGTTTGTGAATACCTTTGGCACCGGAAAGGTACCGGACGAGGTCATCACCGAGGCGGTTGAAGAAGTCTTCAGCTTCAAGCCTGCGGACATCGTGACGCAGCTCAAGTTGCTGCGTCCCATTTACGGCCTGACGACCAATTACGGCCATTTTGGCAAGGACAACCCGGAATTGACCTGGGAAAAAACCGACAAGGTCAAGGCCTTGCAAAAGGCCGTGAAGTAAGTCTGGTCGCTGAGAGCAATCAAGAACGAAAAGTTTTTCAAGAGTATGGCATCCACAAAAACGACAAAAAAAACCGCGGCAGCCGCGGTCGCTAAGACGGTCACCCCAGACTACCACGTCAAGGACATCACCTTGGCCGATTGGGGTCGGAAGGAAATCGAGGTCGCCGAGCACGAGATGCCGGGCCTCATGTCGGTGCGTGAAAAGTACGCCCGCCAAAAGCCGTTGAAGGGCGTCCGGATCACCGGATCGCTGCACATGACCATTCAGACGGCGGTCTTGATTGAGACGCTGGTGGAACTCGGTGCGACGGTTCGTTGGGCGAGCTGCAACATTTTTTCGACCCAGGACCATGCGGCCTCAGCCATCGCCGCCGCTGGAGTCCCAGTGTTCGCCTGGAAAGGCGAAAATCTTGAAGAGTACTGGGAATGCACCCTGAAGGCTGTGACCTTCGGCAAGGATCAGGGTCCCCAATTGGTGGTGGACGACGGCGGCGATGTGACCCTGCTCATCCACAAGGGATACCAACTGGAAGAAGGCGACAAGTGGGTTGATTCCGCCTCGGGTTCCGAAGAGGAAGCCGTGATCAAGCGTTTGCTGAAGCGGGTGGCCAAGGAACGCCCTGGTTACTGGCACAAAGTGGTTAAAGATTGGAAGGGAGTTTCCGAAGAAACCACAACCGGGGTTCATCGCTTGTACCAGATGAAGGAAGTCGGGAAGTTGCTGGTTCCGGCCATCAACGTGAACGACTCGGTCACCAAGTCCAAGTTCGACAACCTCTACGGTTGCCGCGAGTCACTGTCGGACGGGTTGAAGCGGGCGACGGACGTCATGATTGCGGGCAAAGTGGCCGTGATCTGTGGTTACGGCGATGTCGGCAAAGGCAGCGCCCATTCCCTGCGGGGCTTTGGTGCCCGGGTGATTGTGACCGAAATCGATCCCATCAACGCCCTTCAGGCGGCGATGGAGGGATTTGAAGTCAACACCGTCGAGGACACCCTCGGCCTCGGGGACATTTACGTCACAGCCACCGGCAACTGCGACATCATCACCCTGGAGCACATGCTCAAGATGAAGGACCAAGCCATCGTTTGTAACATTGGCCATTTCGACAACGAAATTCAGGTCAGCCGTCTGGAGTCATATCCTGGAGTCAAGCGGGTCACCATCAAGCCCCAGTACGACAAGTACACATTCCCCGGCGGCAACAGCATCTACATGTTGGCGGAGGGCCGTCTTGTCAATCTTGGATGTGCCACCGGGCATCCCAGCTTTGTCATGTCCACCTCGTTCACCAATCAGACGCTGGCACAGATCGACCTTTGGAAGAACCGTGACCAATATAAGCCTGAGGTCTATCGTCTTCCGAAACGCCTGGACGAAGAAGTCGCCCGGCTCCATTTGGAAAAGATTGGAGTCAAATTGACGCCGTTGAGCAAAGCGCAAGCCGACTATCTCGGAGTTCCGTTGGACGGTCCGTACAAGCCGGAACATTACCGGTACTGACGGCCCTCGCGGGTCGGTCTTTCCATCGCAAGACGTCGTTCGTGCCCGGCAGGAACGACGTCTTTTTTATTGTTTTGCCAGTTGCCAACTCAGATAATCCGAAAAGCGGGAGATTTTTATTGCTGGGGTGGTGGGCATCAGCACCAGCGTCGCGGTTGATGAATCCATTGCAGGGTTGATTATGCGAATTTTAGTCGCCGAGGACAATCGGGTGAACCGCGAGCTGCTCCACCACATCCTGGTGAAGTTGGGCCATACGGTCATTCTTGCCGAAGATGGGGAAGCCGCGGTGCGCGAGCACCGTCAGGTGCCGGCCGATATCATCCTGATGGATGTATGGATGCCCGTCATGGATGGACTGGCTGCGGCACGGCAGATACGCAAAATCGAGGAGGGTTCCGGACAGCGAGTTCCCATCATTGCCCTGACCGCCCACGCCATCAAAGGGGACCGTGAGGCGTGTCTGGAGGCGGGAATGGACGTCTACATGACAAAACCATTGCGACGAGAAAATCTCATCGAAACCATTACCCGGCTCGCCAGTCAGATTCCTTCGGAAATGCGTCAAAATGAACAGCCCGCGGTTGCCGAGTGGGAGGGGGTGGATGCCGAGATTCTTCCGCGCCTGGGCAGAATGATGGTCGAGTCCTGCAGGGAATCCCTGGCCGCCCTCAAAATGTCCCACAGCCAGCGCGACTGGAAAGGAATGGCGCGTACGGCTCATACCCTTCGCGGGAGTCTTGGTTTGTTTGGCGCTCGGAAATCGGCGGCAACGTTGTCGCGCCTGGAAAAATTGCTGACCGAAGGAGCCTACGAGTCGATTCACCCGATCCTCGATGAGCTTGAACAGGAGATGAAGGCAGTGACAACCGAAGTGACCCGTCGCTCACAAGCAGAGGTCGACACTACTCCTGCCTCCAGCCCGCCCCAAAATGGAATCTCCTCCTAACGGGTTGCGGGCGTACCGTCGGGCGCGACCAGAGTTCCTTTTCGGGCGTAGGGTGAGTGGAGGTTAAAGTAGATGCCACAAAGCGGGCGGTCCCCATCCGTTTGACTCAAAATAATCGTCACTTGGCGGTCGAGTGCGATGCCGTGCCTCATTTCCGGTCCCCGGTGACAATAGGCGTTGATGGCTTTTTGCAGCAGGGAGCGAAGGACCTTTTCGCAATCCGGGGTCGACTTTTCCAGGCAGACCACGTGACGGTCGTAACCTCGAAGAGCAGTGGTCAACTCCGGTTCAAAGGTTTCAACGGTGAGGTCCATAAATGCAAAAATAGACCGTTGGGATTCGATGTAAAGTGACCTGAGATGGCTCTGATTGCCGTGTCTCCCTTAAACCTATTTCTGGGGACTTGGATTCCTCCACTCCCGACCATCATTGGTCAGCAACTCGTCGGCGGCGGTCGGCCCCCACGTTCCCGCGAGATAAAACTCCCGGTTGGTCAGGGGGCGGTCGGCCCAATAAGAACGGATGGAATCGACGATCCCCCAAGCCGTTTCCACCTCATCCCTTCGAATGAAGAGGGTGGCATCGCCTGCGATGGCCTCCAGCAGCAGCCGCTCGTACGCCTCCGGCGTATAGGCCCCAAATTCATTGTCATAACTGAACTGCATGCGCACGGGACGCAGCTGAATCGCGGCACCTGGGACCTTGCCATTGAATCGAAGGGTGATTCCCTCGTTGGGTTGAAGGCGGAGGGTGATTGAATTCTGGTCCAGAGGAATCGCCGATTTCGCGGCGAATAGAATATTGGGAGCCTGCTTGAACTGGATTCGCACTTCACTTGCGCTGACGGGCAGGTTTTTTCCCGTCCGGATATAAAATGGGACGCCGCTCCATCGCCAGTTATCGATAAAGAGCTTCATAGCCACGAACGTTTCCACGTTGGACTTGGAGTTAACCTTCGGCTCGCTTCGGTAGGCGGGACGGGGCTCGCCGTCGATTTCACCGGCGAAATATTGGCCTCGGACCACATTTCGGGCGAGGTCGGCACTGCCGAGAGGGCGAATCGACTTCAATAGTTTGACCTTTTCATCGCGCACGGCCTCCGCTTCCAAAGAAACCGGCGGCTCCATGGCGACCAACGATAGGACCTGCAGCACGTGGTTCTGAACCATATCGCGCATCGCCCCGGATTCTTCGTAATATCCGCCGCGGGACCCCACCCCAATTTTCTCGGCGACAGTTATTTGGACGTGATCAATGGTCTCACGGTTCCACAGACGTTCAAAAATGCCGTTGCTGAACCGGAAGGTCAGGATGTTTTGGACGGTTTCCTTTCCCAGATAATGGTCTATCCGGAAAATTTGACGCTCGTGAGCATGGCGGACCAGTTCGGCGTTTAATTCCCGGGCGCTCTGCAGGTCATGGCCGAAGGGCTTTTCGACCACCAATCGCTCGGGTAAATGGCCTTCCTCCTCCTTGTGCAACAGATTGGCCGCGCTCAATCTCGTTGCAATCTCGCCAAACTGGCTGGGATTGGTGGCCAGATAAAAAAGCAGGTTCTGCCGAAGCTTTTCGTGTTCGCTGGAACGAATCAGGGCGGCCAGCTTTTCATAACCAGCGGGATCGGAAATGTCCGCCTGGCAGTAGAGCAAGTTCTCAGAAAATGATTTCCACACTTCCGGTTGAACGGGCTTGGTCCGCGAAAACTGGTCCAGAGCCGTGCGAAGCTCCGCACGGAACGATTCATCGGTCTTTTCGCGTCGAGCAAATCCGATAATCCGGTACGGGGTTGGCAGCGCGCCTTCCAACGCAAGGTGATACAATGCCGGGATGAGCTTCCGGGAGGTCAAATCCCCGGATGCACCAAAGATGACGACCGTGCACGGCTCGATCAGTCGACGGGAATCGCTCGCGCGGGAGGCAAGAAGCTCGTCCAATTGAGAGGAATCGTTCATAGGGGCAAATTCACGTTGGCACTGAATTTAAATTGGGTCGGGAACGGAGGAGGAGCGTCGCAATACTTGGGAACGCCCGTTTCAACCTGGACTGCGACCCATGACTACCCGGTCCGCCGAACGGTAGATGAAAATCCGTGGGCATCCAAGCCTTCCACTTCGGCAAATTTCCCAACGGACTTCGAGGCCTTCTTGAGGGCAGATTTGGAGTATTCGACAACACTGGTCCGGCGTTGAAACTGGTCGACCGTCAGGCCACCAAAGGATCGGGCCGCTCCACCCGTGGGCAGGGTATGACTGGGGCCGGCCACATAATCCCCGACCACGGTGGGAGAATATCCACCGATGAAGATGGCTCCCGCGGTGGTGATTTCGCGGGAAACCCGTCGGGGATTATCCGTCATGATCTCGCAGTGCTCGGGAGCCAACCGATTCACCAGGGCAATCGCTTCGTCCATTCGTTTGACCTGTATCAGCCAACCATTGTTAGCGAGAGCCGCCTCCACCTGCTCACGTCGTGAGCGCTCCTGCACCTGTTTCTTGACCTCTTTTTCAACTGCGGCCAGCAACCGACTCGAGGTGGTCACGAGCCAGACCCGTTCGTGCCCGGACCCATGCTCGGCCTGCGCCACCAAGTCGGCGGCCACCCAGGCCGCTTCAGCCGTTTCATCCGCCAGAATGCAAACCTCGCTCGGCCCCGGCAACAGGTCGACCGCCACTTGACCGTAGACGAGCCGCTTGGCGGCGACGACATAGGCATTGCCGGGTCCAAATATCTTGGAAACGGGCTGAATGGTATCGGTTCCGTAGGCCATCGCCGCAATGGCTTGAGCACCGCCCACTTTGTAAATCTCGGTTGCTCCCGCAAACCGGGCAGCGTAAACCAACGCAGGGTTGAGGGTTCCCGCGGCGTTCGAAGGCGAACACACAACGATCTCGGGGCAGCCGGCGATCTGGGCCAGAGTGATGGTCATCAGCGCAGTTGAAATCAACGGTGCCGTTCCTCCTGGAATGTAAATGCCCACCCGGTGAAACGCATTGAACTTCTCCCCCACTTTGGCTCCATGCGAATTCTTGATATGCCAATCATGGCGGAGCGAACTGCGGGCAAATTCAGCAATGTTGGCATGGGCATCGGCAATGCTCGCCCGCAAGTCTTCGCCCGCACTCAGTGAAGCCTGCATCAACTCAGAGGTCGTGACCTGAAGTTGTTCCACGGTCAGGCTGACCTGGTCAAACCGGCGGGTCAGTTCCAGGACTGCTGCGTCTCCGCGTGCCCGGACGTCGTCCACAATTTCGCGTGTGCGCGCCTCGATTTGCGGATCCAGCAGGCTGGATGGGGCGGTCAACTCCGCAAGTTGCAAGTTCAAGTCTGGCGATTTGGGACGCAAAACACGCATTCGGAAGAACATGACGCCATTCTGCGACTCAGTCAAAGTCGTGAGTAAGTCCTGGCGGTTGCCATCGAAGGGTGTCCCGTCTGCTCCAAAAACGGATTGACTTTCGCGGCACACAATGTTCACCTCCTTGTCAGGGTGTAGCTGCGAAAGGGGTCGTTTCCGTTCAATGTGGGGAGGGAGTCATTAAAGCCTGCTGCCGATGGTTTACAGCATCTTGGAATGATCTTCGTTCCCGAAAGTCCAAAGGATGACAAAACTTGATTTGAACTCTTGGAAAACCGACCGAAAGGCCCGGTGCGGGTGGCTCGTCGTGAGTGTCGTCCTCGGGTCGTTGCGCTTGTCGGCAGGTCCCGAGCTTGTCGCGCAGAGGCACATCGACTTCTCCACCATTCACCCGGAGTCAACCGCGCCTGTCCACCATCGCGAAGCGGAGACCGTTCTCATCAGCCCGTTCAGTTACGAGGTTCTGTTCGCGGATGATCCGAAATCGATTTCCGGGGCACCCCAATCCTGGCTGACCCTTCCCGCAAGGGCCCCGTCCGGGTCCTCCAAACAAGGTTCCAGAAGCAGCTTCCAGCGGGCCACTTTTTCAAAACCCGAGGCGCCAAATCCCGGCGTTCTTTCACCTGCCGTTTACCATAGCGTCGTCGCGACCGGTTCGGCAGCCATCGGGTATCTGGTCCTGACCGATACGTCATACAAGAATGGCCTCCGGATTCCCGATGGCTTGGAATATGGTCAGCACATCAAGTTGGCTGGCGGACCCATGGCTCTGGGAGAAGTGGCATTTCCCTACTACTCCTCGGTATCGGCTTCTCAAGCGCTCACCTTCAGCCTCTACTCGGTCGGCACCGGCGGACTCCCGGATTCCTTGCTCTACCGCAGTAGTCCGCAGAACGTCAACCTGGGTATTTACAACCTGAGCATCTCCTACGGAGGTTCCATCGTACCTCAGGATTTAATCTTTTCCGTCAAGTTTTCCGGTATCGGGGCGTCAGCCAATGCAGGACTCTTGTTGCCCAACGCGGACCCGGTGATCGGAACCACCACGGGCCAGATCCTGGTCAATCAAGATGGTACGTGGAGTCAGCATTACCCAGGCGGGAACCTGAAAGGAGCGATTTCCATTTCCGTTACGGCGTCGGTTCCCGAGCCTTCGGTGGCCGCCCTCGGATTGTTGGGAATTGGCTTTTTGTGGATGGCCTCCCGGTATCGCCGATAAGTATCCCGCCACGGAAGGGGCTCTTATTTGCCTTCCGATTGGTTTCCTGACTGATTTCTGACAGGATTTTTCCGAATCATCGTCTACTGTTGGGGGCGATGTCCCGAAGCGGAAGAACTGTTATGAATCGATGGTGTCGGATTGGATTTTTGCTGGTCGCCGGGATTTTCTCAATTCTGAGCGCCTGCGCACAGGCTCAGTCAGAGGCGCGGCTCATTCTGGACCATACGGCGGTCCGTCCTGGTGGAAAAGCCATGGCCGCCGTCGAGCTAAAGATACCGAAGGGTTGGCACATCTATTGGAGGAACCCCGCGGCTTTGGGTGGTGTCGGATTTGCCCCGAAAATCGAGTGGAGCCTCCCGCCAGGTGTCGCCGCCGATGCCATTCAGTGGCCCCTTCCCCTGCATCTCGCCGATCCCGCCGGTGATACCCCCGCCTATGTCGGCAGTGTCTGGCTCCTGGTGCCGTTGACCTTTGATGCCACCCTGGCGCCCGGGGAATTAAAGCTCGAAGCAAAGCTGGCCTGGCAGGAGTGCGAACGTGAATGCGTTCGCGGCCAGACGAATCTCACGGCTGCAATCAAAATCGGTCCTGCGGATATTCCTTCGTTTGAATCCGGACGATTCCCCCAAGCCCTGTCGCTGCTGCCGACCACCGGAACCAACGTCAAAGCCCAAGCCCAATGGGATGGTCCAACCGGGACCGACGTCCGCCCGTTGGCGATTCATTGGGAAACGGATGCGGCACGGGCCGAATTCATTCCCTATGAAAGCAAACTCTCACCCCTGAACGGAAAGCCCGAAGCGTCGCGTCGCGAGGGCGGTATCTTGCGGCTTCGCCACGTGGTGGATTCCTCGGATTCCGGATGGCCCTCCGTGGCCACTGGTTTGCTGGTGGAGGAGACCACGAATGGAGTTCGCAAAGGCTACGAAGTGCGGTTACCCATCGCGGACGGACCGGGAGTCGCCGCTGCCGCAACCACCCCGACGAATATCGCCGGGCTGCTCCCCATGCTGGGGTTGGCATTTCTGGGAGGGCTCATTCTCAATATCATGCCCTGCGTTCTTCCCGTGCTGGCTCTGAAGATTCTCGGATTCGTCCGTCAGGCGGGCAGCAATCCGCGCCATGTCCGAAATCTGGGCCTCATCTATGGCGTGGGAGTCCTGACTTCTTTCCTGGTCCTGGGATTGGTGGCGCTGGGGGTGCAAGCGGCCGGTTCACTGGCCGGCTGGAGCACCGCGTTTCAAAACCCGCAGTTCCGAGTGCTTCTGTGCATCCTCCTCCTGCTGGTGGCCCTGAACCTGTTTGGCGTTTTCGAAGTGAGCCTCAGCGGAGCGGCACTGGACGAGACGACACATTTTGCCCGTAGGACCCTTTCCGGGCCATGGAGCTGGATTGGTGGACGGGGTCGCGGCACCGGTGACAGCGATACGGTCATCAGCACGAATGGCCTGTCCCAGGAGGGGCCGTTCGGTGCCTTTTTCAACGGCGTACTGGCTGCGGTTCTTGCCACCCCGTGCACGGCGCCCATGTTGGGAACGGCCATTGGGTTCGCCTTCACCCAACCACCGCTCATTCTGCTGCTGATCTTCCTCACCGTGGGCCTGGGTCTGGCCACGCCTTTCGTGCTTCTGTGCTGGCGCCCGCAATGGTTGAAGTGGCTCCCAAAACCGGGAGGATGGATGGTGCGATTCAAGGTGGCGATGGGCTTTCCCATCCTCGGCACCTGCGTCTGGATATTCTGGTTTACCGCCACCCGGATGGGCTCGGCAGGGGTCCTGTGGCTTGGCCTTTTCCTGGTCACCCTTTCCGCCGCAGCCTGGGTTTGGGGGGAATTCAACCAACGCGGCGGCGGAAATCGGTGGGGAATTGCTGTCGCCGGGCTGCTCGTCGCGGCTGGTTACTTTGGGCTGTTGGAAGGTCAACTCGACTGGCGGCATCCGGCTTCGAATCGCGCGCCCAAACTGGCGTGGCAACACTGGAGCCCAGCAGCGGTCGAGGCCGCCCGAAAAGCCGGTCACCCGGTCCTGGTCGATTTCACGGCAGATAATTGCCTGAATTGTCAGATCAACAAGAAGACCTCCATCGAGATTCAATCCACCATCGACCTGATCAAGAAATACAAGGTCGAGGTGTTCGAGGCCGACTACACCGACGCCGACCCGGCCATCGCGGTGGAACTCCAACGCTATGGCCGCCGCGGTGTCCCGTTGGTCCTGGTCTATTCGAAGAAGGCCGATCTGCCACCGCGTGACCTGCCCTCCATCCTGACGCCCACCATCGTCCACGAGGCTCTGGATTGGGCGGGGCAGTAGGACCTGCTCATCACGAAACCATGGTCGCGAGCCCCCGGGTGAGGCGCAACAGTTCGGATCGCTTCTGATGCCCTGATTCCTCTTCTTAATCTGCGATAATCTGTGAAAATCTGCGGATAAATATCTGGAGCCTGAAGAGTTGAGTCCGCAGATGAACGGATTGACGGATTCAAAAGACAGGACAACGGATATCGCTGGTTCAGTCGGATGTAGGCGATGAAAAAGCGAATCTCCTGGATCGGTCGGATTGCCGTGGCGGCTCGGTCCTACGGACGGCGAATTGGCTTCGCCTCTGCGAAACGGGCGTGGTTGGAACCGCCAGAGGCTCGACAGGAGCCTCGGTCCTGCGGACGGCCAATGGGCTTCGCCTCTGCGAAACGGGCGTGGTTGGAACCGCCAGAGGCTCGACAGGAGCCTCGGTCCTGCGGACGGCCAATGGGCTTCATCCCTCCGGAACGGGCGCAGTTCGAACCGCCAAAGGCTCGGCAGGAGCCTCGCCCTACCAATGTACCTGGTATTCAGTAGGTTATAGTGATGATTCACAAGGCCATGGTAGGGCGAGGCTCCCGCCGAGCCGCGGCGGTCCGGATCACTGACGATGTCATCCACAGCCCCATACTTCTTCGCGCGAGCCTAATCCCTTTTATTGCACGCGAAGCCGCGAACGCGCGAAGATCAGAGAGTCACACACAAAGCTTAGGATCCTGGCAGGCAGTCTGTTTTTGATTATTGTCACGAGCGCGATTACGACAGGAGTGATATCCGTGGGTAATTTTCTGGGCGCAGGAAACAGGCCAGTAGAGGACAGTCAGCTTGTTTTTACCACCTGCCGTTTAACTAATATCTCTGCAGGAGATCAGTGGATTTATGGCTACAACATCTTCCTATCGCCCATAAATTCGATTCGAAGCGATAGCCGTTACGCGCTTCTTATGGTTTCAAGGAAACCGCAGGAAACGCCCAAACCCGAGATTGGAAATCACCTGTTCTTGCTGAGTGATTTTATCCAGGACTTGCCAGAGGTGAAACCGGTGTCTATCGATGGGTCATTTTTAGCGGACCATCCAGACACTCCAGAGGTCCTTGTCTTGGACATGTTACAATTTTTCCCAACAAACCTCTCGGGAGTAACTCCATCGCTTCGAAGCGCCAGATAGTTGTTCGGATTGCAGACTGATTGACCGGCAGACGCCAGACCTTGGTTGAAGAACTCAGCGTCGTGCGGTGATCGGGCAATGTGTCAAGCCAACCGGACCTCATCAAAACGCCGGGTCGTAGGACCCGGCCTACAGCGCGTCTCTTCCAAACCCGTCGACACCGACAAACCCGTCCGGTTCATTGTGCCATTCCGCCATTTCCGACGGCCGGGGGAGGTCCCAAACATGTCCGCCAGGCGGGCTGCTTTTAAACGGGGTCCAGCCCTGCCGACTGGAAAGTCGGCGGTACAGCAGAATCCCACCCGTGGCGCTCCGGGGTCAGGCCGGATAAAACTTGAGCCGAACTGCGTGGTGGGCGTGATTTGGGCTGCCTACGGCTGGGGTGGAGCCGCGCTACAAAGGTGCCTTTATATTGGGAGTCGCGATGATCCCTGCAGTAATCTGGGACTTGCCGGAGCGCGTCCCTCCGTTGGATGTCCCTCCTTCGGAGGGACGCGCTCCTGCAAGTCCCCATATCGATTTCGATCACCATCGCCCGCGAATCAGAGAAGTAGCCTACTTCCCTGGGCTGCCATCCACCACGGCTTGCATTTCGGCCAACAACTGGGTCCAGCTTCTTGGTTCCCAGCCGTGACGTTCACCCGGACCGAACTCGATGCGGGCATCCGCCGGTGGATTCGCGGTTTTCAGGAAGTCATCCAGATGATGGACCCCGCCATCGAGAAAGTAATCATCCGCGTCACCCACCCAGATATGAATCTTCCCACGGAGTTTGGGCCCCAGGGTGGGCCATTGACGTTCCATCACGAGTCGCAAATCGTACTTTTCCCAGGACGCCCGGACGGCATCCAGATTGATCTTACCGGACCGCGGCTCCCACACGGCCATGGGGCGTCCATCGGAGCCCCGAGGAGAGTAGACGGCATTCCATGCCCCCCACTGTTGACCCGAGGCCACGTAGGAATCCCCATCTCCCAGAACATTTTCCAACTGGCACTCATGCCGGACGGTGAATTCGACCTCGCCGAACCGGGTCCGTTTGCTGGGCCTTTCAAATCCGAATCGGTTCACGTAGGCGTTGGCATCCCCGTAGACATCAATGGTCTCGTAGGCCCGAAAATCAGGTGAATCCGGATAACCCGACCAGCAACCGCCGAAGGTATCGGGATAAAAGGTCTGGAGTGCCAGTGAAACCCATCCGCCGGTGGAACCACCGGTGACAAAGCGGGTTCGGACCGTTCCCACGCCCCGAAAATGGGATTCGATATAGGGAATCAATTCCTCGACGAGGGCGTCGCCATAGGGACCGTTATTGGCGGAATTGACCTGATAGGGGTCTCCCCATGGTCCGGCCCCATCCAACTGGACATGAAGAAACCGGGGCCCGTTGGATGATCGCCAGACGGAGGCAAATCCCCTGCCCCGCTTCTCGACTGGGCCGGCCTCGAAAAAGCGCGAGCCATACCCGCCAATTTGAATGACCAATGGGTACCGACGGTTGGTTTCGGCCGCCCATCCCATCGGCAGCGTGACCGCCGCGCGGAGGAACATGGGTCGCCCCCAGAGGGAGGACAGGCGCGAAGAAGGCAGCTTGAGATAACGAACCTCCTCCGTGTCGGGTGGAAGAGATTCGTCGGGAAGCTTTCGATCCAAATCAATCTCAATCCGAGCGGGGTGCGCGGCGTGGACCTCGATTTTTTTCGGGGTTGAGTAAAAGTTTCCCGGCGCATTGACCAACCGGAGGTCCCGATTGGTCATCAGAATGGCCTGGACATAATAGGTCCCGTCCCCGAGTTCGGACACAGCCCGCAAGGGAAAGAGGGCCGCGTCGGACACCACTGGAGTCGGTTCTCCGCGAAACTCTCGAAGGTCACTGCCAAAGACCGGTTCCGCCTCAAAACCGGTGGTGCCAATCCGCTCCCGGGGTTCGGGTTCGACACTTCGGCCCAAGACCACAAGGAGCCGTCCGGTGACTGCCGAACGGAAGCTGTTGGTCGGACCTTTGATGGTGAATTCCACCGGAGCCCCGGGGGATGGAGGGGACGGCAGTTCGAGGGCGGGATGGGCCGCGGTCTGGACGGCCATCATGGCACCGATGGCGCAGGTAAAAACCAGAATTCGTAGAACGGAAATGGGAGCGATCATGGGAAAAGGCCGCGTGATTTTTTGGCATCCCAGACGCGTTTCACCCCGACGCTGAGAGCCGCCAGGCGCATGGAAATCCTTCCCCGTCGCGACTGCTGGAGCACTTGGGTGAAAGCCCCTTCCAGGATGCGGAAGAGTTTATCGACCACCTCCTGTTCGCTCCAGAAGAACGACTGAAGGTCCTGCACCCATTCGAAGTAGCTGACCACGACTCCGCCGGCATTGCAGAGGACATCGGGGATCACAAAAATGTCCCCCCGACGGTCCAGGATTTCATCGGCAGCCGGGGTGGTGGGGCCATTGGCGGCTTCCGCCAGTATCCGGCACTGCAACAACGCGGCATTTTCCTCCGTGATCTGTCGCTCCAGCGCCGCGGGAACCAGCACGTCGCACTTGAGGCGAAGCAGATCGGCATTGGAAATAGGCTCGGAGCCTGGAAATCCGATGGGGGTCCCGTGGGTGGTCACCCATTTTTCCAAGGCGCGGGTATCGAGCCCGTCGGGATTGTAAATACCTCCCCCGACGTCACTGACTGCCAGGATTTTGACCCCTTGTTGAGCGAGGGAATAGGCGGCAATGGATCCCACGTTCCCAAATCCTTGTACCACTGCCGTGGCCTCTTGCGAGGCAATGCCGAGGGTATCCATGGCCCGGCCCACAAGATAGGCCACCCCCCGCCCTGTCGCTTCACGGCGTCCGAGAGATCCCCCAAGGTGGACCGGCTTGCCGGTCACGACACCGGGAACGCTCACCCCGGCATGAACCGAGTACGTGTCCATCATCCAGGCCATGGTTTGTTCGTTGGTGCCGACGTCGGGTGCCGGGATGTCCACCTGGGGTCCGATGAAGGAGATGATCTCCTGGGTGAATCGGCGGGTGAGCCGCTCCAGTTCGCCGGGCGAGAGTTTCCTGGGGTCCACGGCCACGCCCCCCTTGGCTCCGCCGTACGGAAGCCCGGTCAGGGCACACTTCCAGCTCATCCACATGGAGAGAGCGGCCACTTCGCCGATGGTGACGTCGGGATGATAGCGAATGCCTCCCTTGGTCGGCCCCAGCGACAGGTGGTGCTGCACCCGATAACCGAAAAACACGCGGGTCGCCCCGTCATCCATGCGCACGGGAATGCTGACGGCCAGGGCGCGCTTGGGGTATTTGAGGCGGTCCCGGTCCTGGTCCGGAATACCGAGATGGTCGGCCACCAAATCAAACTGGCGTACCGCCATGGCGAACGTGGGGTGTTCGTACAAGTCCATGCTTCAGCCTGCCGGAAGGAAGAGGATTTGTCGACCGGACAGCGGTTCCGCTTGACCCGGAAGGCCGACTCCAACGAGAACCGCTCGGCGCCGGGGTGACTTGTGCCGAAGCGCCTTCCATGCCCACAGACCGTGCCCAACTTGAAGAGCGAGAAAACCAATGGCTTGCCCCCTGGGCGGAAAGAAGCCGATGGAGCCGCGGGAGGGTTCATACCGAATCTCCTCCCACCTGGCGGACGGCTTTTCAGCGGGACCGCGACCGCATCATCCATAGCCGGGCCTTTCGGCGCCTCGAATACAAAACCCAGGTCTTCCTGAATGGAACCGGCGATCACTTGCGGACGCGATTGACCCACACCATGGAGGTGGCGGCCATCGCTCGAAATATTTCCCGGGCACTCCGGCTGAATGAAGACCTTGCCGAGTCGATCGCTCTGGCCCATGACCTGGGCCATGCCCCCTTTGGACATACCGGGGAGGAGGCGCTCAACGCGCAGATGAAACAGGCGGGTGGTTTTGAGCACAACCTGCAAAGCCTCCGGGTGGTCGATGAACTGGAGCAGAAATACCCGCGATTTCCGGGATTGAACCTCAGCTGGGAAGTACGGGAGGGCTTGATGAAACATCAAGTGGCTCCGCTTCCATTACCTTCGGGTCAAACCACGGGTTTTCGTCAGGCCTCCCTCGAAGCGCAGGTGGCCAATCTGAGCGATGAAATCGCCTACTACAGCCATGATCTCGACGACGGCCTGGATACTGGTCTTCTCGATGAAAATCAGCTATTGAAGGGGGTCTCCATTTGGGCGGATGCCGCCCACAATGTCAGGGCTCAATTTGGCGAACTCCCGGATGAAAGCCGACGCTACTACACCATCAGGCAAATCATTGATGAACAGGTCATCGATGTGGTCCAGACTACCGAGGAGTCCATCCGTACCGCTGGCGTATCCTCCCCGGACGCCGTCCGGGGATGGGATCAAACGTTGGTCCGCTACAGTCCAGCCCGACGGGAACAGAATCTCAAACTGCGCAAGTACCTCTACCGTAACTTGTACTACAACGAAGCGGTGGCCGAACCCAACCGGCGGGCGGCTCGACAACTGACCGAGGTGTTTCAGCGCTATCAACAAACGCCGGGTGAAATGGACCCTGGTTCCCAGGCCCGAATCGAACGGGATGGCCTTGCCCGTGCGGTGTGCGATTGCGTCGCCAGCATGACCGACCGGTTTTGCATGGAGGAACACCGTCGCCTGTTTGGTGAAGGAAGCCAGCGTCCGTGAACCTCCTGATCATCTACAACTCGGCGCTCGATCCCGATTCCATGAGCGGGGTCCAACGCTACTTCATTGACGTCGTTCGGGAATGGAAGAAGTCGGGACACCGGATCGATTTCCTTGTCGGACGGAGCGCGTGGCCGAGCTTCGAGCGAAACTTCCCCGGTTCGACCCTGATCAGCAGTGACAACCTGTTCTTTTTTCCACCCCATCGCCTGCACCAGACCTGGCGCTACCTTCCCGCTTTCGCCTGGCGCATGGTCACTCCGTTCTTCGTTCGAACGCCAGTGAAGTACGACTTGGTGCTGGCGTGCGCCCAATTCATCTACGAGGTCGGACCGGCATTCACTTTGGCCCGGCGCCACCGGGCCGCCATGGCTATCAAAATCCACCATGTCCTCGCCGCGCAAACCCCGAAACCGGGCCTTTTCGATCGACTTCATCTCTGGAGTGAACGGACGACGACCCGATGGTTGAATCGGCGGGCGGATTTGATTCTGTGCACCACCCGGCGGGTGGCAGCCGATTTCAATGCGATCGAGGCCCGCCTCGGGTTGACCCCCAGCTCCCTGATCAGTACCGGCAACGCCCTTAATTTTGACGAGTTTCCCTACCACCCGGATACGCCGCGGCGGTTTGATGCAGTCCTCCTGGGGCGGGTTCATACCCAGAAGGGAGTCATGGATGCTCCCGCAATCTGGCTGGAGGTTCGACGCCATCGTACGGACGCCCGATTGCTCATCATCGGGGAGGGCCCGCATCGAGCGGCATTGGAAGCTGCTTTCTCAAAGGTGGGATTGGGACCGGAAACGGGTGCGGTTGTTCTGACCGGCGGTGTTTCAGACCGGGAGAAGAACGAGTTGGTGGCCCAATGTCGGGTCGGATTGAGCCTGTCGCGGGAGGAAGGCTGGGGACTGTCCATCACCGAGTTCATGGCGGCCGGCCTGCCGGTGGTCGCCATGGAGCTCCCCGTTTTTGACGAGGTCTTTCCCAACCATCTGGATTTGGTTCCGCAAGGAGACGTCGCCGCCACCGCCGTGCGTCTTCGGTTCTGGTTGGAGAACTCCGACGCGGCTCAGCGGCAGGGAGGCGAGAACCGGCAGTTCATTCTGCGCTACGACGCCCGCTACCTTGCCCGCGCCGAAATCAATGCCATTGAGGCAGCCGTTCTGGCTCATCGGCAGCGAGGCAAAAGACTCGATCGTTGGAAATCCAAGCACCCATGAGTTGCCGATTGCACACCATGGCGTACCGATAACCGGCAGTCCGGTGCCGCACCGGTTCGTTTCACTTCAAGATTCCCTCCATGTTCCAGTCGATTTATCCGTTGCTCGAATACGATCTTTTCCCCGATGTGGTCCTTCGGTGGGGAATTCGTCGATTGCTCCGAGCCAAGCTACGAACCGAGGACCCCGGCGATGTGGAAGCGCGGAGGGCGGCCTTGATGAAAATGGTGGAAGAGCTTCGGCGGGCACCCATTGCCATCGAAACCGCAGCGGCCAATGAACAGCACTACGAAGTACCGACGGCTTTTTTCCAGCAGTGCCTTGGTCCCCGACTGAAATACAGCTCGGCCTTTTATCCCAATGGGACGGAATCCCTCGCGGAGGCTGAAGAAACGATGCTCACGCTGACCTGCGAACGGGCCGGGCTGCAGGATGGACAAGAGGTTCTTGAATTGGGCTGCGGATGGGGATCGCTCACGCTTTGGATGGCAGAAAAATATCCCAAGAGCCGGATCGTCGCCGTCTCCAATTCCAGAACCCAGCGGGAGCACATCGAGGGGGAATGTCGGCGGCGGGGCCTGACGAATGTCCGGGTGGTGACTTGCGACATGAACGTGTTTGAACCGCCTGCTACAAACGGGAGCAACACGGACGGAGGCGCGGCAGGCGAAAGCCGTTTCGACCGGGTGGTGTCGGTCGAAATGTTCGAGCACATGAAGAACTACGAGCAGCTGCTGGGGCGGATCGCTCGGTGGTTGAAACCTGGCGGACGGCTGTTTGTCCATATCTTCACCCATCGCGAACTGGCCTACCATTTCGTGGCCAACGGGGACCGTGACTGGATGGCGCGCTACTTTTTCTCAGGAGGCATCATGCCCAGCGACGACCTGTTGCTCTATTTCCAACGGGACCTGCGTCTTCTGAATCATTGGGTGGTGTCCGGTCGCCACTACGAACGGACGGCGAATCAGTGGCTCGAAAATTTCGACCAGCATTTCGCTGAAATACGCCCCATCCTTGCCGCGACCTATGGGGCTGCCCAGGAAAAGCGCTGGAGGGTCTACTGGCGATTGTTCTTCATGGCCTGCGCCGAGCTTTGGGGAATCAGCAACGGAAACGAATGGCACGTATCGCATTACCTCTTCGAGAAGCCCGTCATCGGCCATTAAAGGCTGCCCTGGCCGGTTCGCCGTCGATCCCGGAAAAACGGCTTGGTGGGGCACCCGCTAACCAGGTGCCTTTAGAACGGGAGAGGTGATGTTACCTCCAATGATTGGGAAAATCTGTCTTGGTACCGAACGATTTGTTCAATTCCCGTGGCCCCGGATTTGATCAGGGACTTGCAGGAGCGCGTCCGTTGGATGTCCCTCCTTCGGAGGGACTTGCGTCCGGAGGGACGTCCCGCCATTGCGGGACAAGTCTCCATATCGATTTCGATTACCGTCGCCAGCGCACCGCCATTCGCGTTCGTCGAGTCATTTTAAGTTCGAAATACGCCAAGGGCGGGTTCCCCGCCCCGCCCCAAACCGAGCCTTACTGCGGTGATGGCACCGACTCCCGTCGGGAGACGACCGCGACGGTCAGCCAACCCAGAAGCAACAAGGCCATGATCGGATGCCACACCAGGGCAAAGGAGTTTCCGAACCACGGTCGCACGAGGTTGGGCAACAGTCCCATGCTCAGAACCGCCGCCGCCCAAAAATATCCCACCGCGCGGAATCCCCGGTTCCAGGCCAGGACCGCTGCGAGAGCAAACCCTGGAGCCAGAATCACGTAGCTGTTCGCCTCGGTCATTGGATTGAAGATCATCAGGTACAGGGTGGAGTAGCCAAACCAGGACAGGCTCCGTTCAGGATCAGATTGACGCCGGACCCAGGCAACACACAGGAGGAACATGGCCAACCCAGCCAGCGCGCGGAGAACGAGACCGGCGGTTCCGTTCAATTCCGTGCCGAAAGCGCGAATGATGCCGTTCAGGTCGGCAAACCGATTCTCAGAAATGACGGCGCACTCCCGGAGATTGAGCCAGGCGGCTTGGTACTGAGCCGTCACATACGCGGCAGGGGCGGTTGCGTAAGGCAGAAGCAAGACGCCCGTGGTGGCCACGATGCACGGAAGGATCAGGCTGGGGCTGACAGCCACCGCCAGACCCACGGCGGCCACCCCCAGCGGTTTGACAGCGACAGCGAGCCCGAGACAGAGGGCGGTCGACCACGTCCGCTTTTCCATGAGGCAGGCGGTCGCCAGGAGGAAAAGACCAGCCATGGTCGCGTTGGCCTGCCCGTTGCGGATGGCCGGCAGGCAAAGCGGCAGGCTCAGGAGGGTGACAAAAAAGAAATCCCGCTGATGAAGCTCCCGGGTTTTAGAACACCGTCGGCAAATGCGCCAAAGCCCACCGGCTATCATGGCAGTTCCCAACCATCTCCAGGCAACCTCGCTGACGGGCAGTGGCAGCCATTCAAACGGGGCGTAGAGGGCCACAAACGGGGGCAGATAATGCATTCCGGACGTTCCCTCGTAGAGCGTCTTGCGTTCCGCCCAATCACGGGAGGCCTGATGATAGGTCGGGGTGACGGTCCGTTTTAGGGGACGGGCCGCCACCATTACGCTGATGACGAGCAAAGCCACCAGCCACACGGAAATTGCGCCCTTTAAGTATCCAAACCTCATTCAAGAAGGAGTTCGGGCCAACAAGGCCCGTCCGACAAGTCCAAATCCTCGGTGCTGGTTTTGCCTCGGCATCGGGCGGGGAATTCAACGAACGTTCTGCCGCCATGTCGTCGACTCATTCCCTCTACTCGATGACCCGCGATGCCCGCCGGTTGGTCGTGGTCGATTTGGGGTTTCTGGGGGATACCGTTCATCTCATTCCGCCTCTCTGGGAATTGCGCAGCCATTATCCCGGGGCTGAAATCCATGTGATCACCACCCCTCTCGGTGCCTCGGTGCTGACTCTCGTGCCCTGCGTCGACCGGGTGTGGACCGTAAAATTGGGCGGTCCGCGACGACCAGCACTGCAACGACTGCGGGAACAGACCCAGTTGATTCGCTCTCTTCGGAAACAACGTTTTGATCTGGCCATCAACTTCACCGGGGCGGACCGCACCTTGATCCTCATGGGCCTCATCGGAGCGCGCCACCGAGTGGCTCGGATGCCTGACCGCTGGCATTTTTGGAATCCCCTGCTCTTCCGCCACTGGGTTCCACAACCGGACCGTCAGCAACCCGTTTTCGAGCAACGCCGGGCGGTCCTGGCGGTGTGCGGGATACCGCTGGATGGCGAGGCCCGATTTGATTTGTCTATCTCGGACAAAGCCCGGCAATGGGCGACGGCCAATATCCCATTCGGTGCCGTTCACCTTTCGCTCAGTGCGAGCACGCCGCTCAAGGAATGGGCTCTCGACCAATGGATTAAATTGGGCCGACTGCTGACTGCTGGTCCTCAACCAGTACCAGTGGTGGTGACCTGCGGGACCAATCCCCGTGAGCAAACCCGTGTTCAGGAGTTCATCGATGGAGTCCGCTCGGACCGGGTCACGCGGGTGGTTGAGCCGAGCCTCGACCAATTTGCCGCCCTCCTGGGCTGTTGCCGGGTCCATGTGGGCAGCGATTCCGGACCATTGCATCTGGCGATGGCGTTGGGCATTCCCACCGTCGCGCTTTTTCGCAGGTATTTTGGAATTGAAGAGTGGTTGCCGCGGGGTGCGCAGCACCAACATGTGGCCGTCGAATGCGCCTGTTCCGGACAGCGGAAGCCCCCGTGTCTGGGCCGTCCATCTGCCGATTGCCTCGCCGGGATTACGCCGGAAACGGTTCTGGCGATGGTGGCCCGGGTTCTTTCAACTTGATTCTTCGAATCCATCGGATTTCCTCCGGCGACGTGAGTGTTTGACCTCCAGTCAAAAGCTGGGTTTTCCTGGCGCGGGCGTCTTCATTGCCGACACGGTATGGCGCTGCGTCTGGCCATGAGGCGGAGGTACCCGCAATCGGAGGTGATCCGAACCGCCGCGGCTCACCGGGAGGTTCGCCCTACCATGGCGTTCTGAATTATCGATGTAACATAGAGAACATCAGCCACATTGGTAGGGCGAGGCTCCTGCCGAGCCGTTGGCGGTTCGAACCGCCCCAATTCCGCAGGGGCAAAGCCAATTGAGGGGACAAAAGCGGCGGGACGCCGCTTCCACTGGCTCATCCCGCAGAAGCGAAACCGTTAGGCCGTCCGAAGGACCGAGACTTCCAACCAGTCGTAACGGCCCAAAACACGCCCGCTCCCGCGTTTCAACATATCCCCACTCGAAACCCAAACCATCACGTCGGGTCGATCGTGCCCATGGCGATCATTCGCAGGGCGGTGATGCTGGGAATGAAGAAATAATCACCGCCCCGAACTTCGACAAACTGGGGAAGGTTGGCACACACAAAGGGACGCGTTCCCGTCTGGCGATCGCCTGGAATGACATACTTGGCCCCTTCACCATGATTTCCAAGCAGCGGACAGGTATCATTCCCGACGTTGAAGTCGAGGCCATATTGAATCCATTGTTGTTGGACGAATTCAAACTGACGGAAAAGACTCGCACAAACCGCCATGAAAATGATGCCGTGTTCCGCCTCATCCCGGGCATTGGTCCCGTCGGATTTTCCATAGACCATCCCGCGCCGGAGCAGACGACGGCGGTTGTTAATGACCGAGCCGTTGCCCGGTTGCGCTTCGACCTTGGTGACCTCCGAGGGTAAAGGATTCGTCGTGGGTCCGGTGGGGTCCAGTCCGTCCCGGGTATTAGTCCGACGCAAATGGGAGGTGAACGGACACTTCGCACCCTCGGGGTCGGCGCGGTACTTGAAATCGACAAATTCGAGGTCGGCGGCGGCGATGGCAACGGGATCGCCCGTCGCGCGAACGGCTTTGTCCCGTGCCTGGAAAGCTCTCCAATCGCTCAAGGTTGGTGCCTTGGTCAATGGGACACCGTCCGACCAACGCCCGACCATCTTGGCACCGAGGATTTCCTTGGCATCTTCCAATGAATTGATGCCGTTCACTTTCATATACTTCGTCGCTTCCTGCTCCAGGTAGGCACGGAAGCCGTCGACGTTTTGGTGGAGTTTTCGATACGCCACGAACGTGCCATTGTGGGTGAACTCGAGTGGAAACGAAGCGGGTGGGACCTCCTGCGCCTCATCCGGATAGCCGAGCAGGAACTCGCCGGTGGCCAATGGGGCCCAGGTTTGGTCCGGCAGAATCTTTCCGCCGCCGGGGAGATTTATTTTCTCTTGTTCAGGGGGATATTGACCTTCAAAAACCGGGTCGCCGTAGCCGTCCGTGAATCCAAAATGCTCCTTGAAACTGACCTGCTGATTCCCATTCCCGTCGGGCTCCAGCAACATGGCGCTTTCCTGATAGGGAAGGTCGGTTCCGGCATGGCCTTTGAGCGCCCGAACGAGTCCGCCGGATTGGTCGCAAAGTCCGAGCAGCCATTGGGTGGTCGCCTCCAATTCCGCGACGGGAGACCCGTCGGAATTCATATCCGCATAGACGGAGACCAGGACATGAACCTGTTGGTCCGAGCCGGTTCCCTTCCAAACAGGGTCCCAATGGTCCAGAGATTCCCGGCGATCCCGACCATCCCGACGACACACATCGTCCCCCAACAACGATGCCCGCGCCTTCATCCCTTCGATGAATTCGTCCGGCATGGTGCGCAGCGTTGCCGGTGGCAGACCGAGGGCGGCGAGTCCCCAAAAAGTGAATGCCAGATTGATGGTGACCTTCGGCTTGGGGGGAAGCGTGGAGTCACCCGAAGACACTGGAGTGCTCCGCCGCGGCTTCCATGGCAGTGCGGTCGTGACCCGGTGGCGCAACGCCTCCACCAGCTTTCGTCCCTCCTGAGCGCCTTTGTCACTGCTTTGAATATTCAGTAAAAAGAAGCGAGCCTTGGGAAGCCCGTAGGGACGCAAGACGTTGCCTTGAATATCTGCCAAATTCAGTGTGCGTGCCATGGTCGGTGGAAAGAGGGGTCAACAAAATCACGAATGCACCACCCCGGGAGGCTGGGTGGGTGTGGGCTGGGAGGGGGCATGCTGGTCAATAAAACGACCAAACTGCCGGTGAATTTCCTCTTCACCGGCTCCCTGAACCTCGATCACCAGTTGGGTGAACTTTTGCTGGAGATAAAGAGCCTTGAGCACCGACGGAAGGTCGGAATGCGGTGCCGCCGGAAATGGACGCGGTCCGAGGCACATGACCAGGGCAATTGCGGCCGCTGCTCCGGCCAATAAACCGCCCAACAGGATTGCCAGGGAAATCCAAAAGCCTGGGTGAATAAACCAGGCAACCACCAGGCCGAGAACCACCCCAATTCCCAAAACTCCGAAGAGCAGGTCGCCGTACGATTTCAAAGGCGGCGATGTGGTCCAATAGTCATTGAACGGCATGGTGGTCTCGATCTGGCAACGCTGAATATACCGGGCAAAACCGGCGGCATCGGAGACTTCGGAAAACCCGACACACGGGGCCAGGACCTCCGTGAGTTCCTCAGGCATGGCTTTCCAGAGCAACTCCAGGTAGGACACCAACTCCGATTCCGCTCCGCTGACGGCATCAAAATCAGCAATAAAGAAGAGGTACGGGCAGGGTTCCAGCCTGTCCTGATGCTGGGGAGTCACCGGGTTGGCACCGAGAAATTGGGCACGCAGGGCCATTTCGATGGCATCCACAGGATCACGTCCATTGTAGGCGACATCTTCCACCACGACAAAACGAGCGAAATGAGTCCTCAGATTGCGGGAAAACGGACTGTTCAAACCGGTCGCTTCTGTGGCCTGGGTCTGCCGGGCGGTGGGTAAGGTGGCTAGAGCGTTGCGAATCTTTTGGATTGGGGAGATGATCGTTCCGGTGCTGTTCGTGACCAATCCAGTCGAAATGGGGATCAGGGCCGTGAGAAAATAGTGGCCGCCGTCAAAGTTAGGCATGGGTCGGTTGGGAGGTCGGAGGTTGCTTCGCCAGATGCCCCCAGCGCTTGCAGATGAACGGCGTCCGACCGATGTCTGCCTTGTAGGTATCGTTGCTCGGAATCGGGGCATACCCGGGAGACCCCAGATCGTTTTGAACCGCCAGCAACGACTTGGAAAACTCGTTTGCGAACGCCTTGGGAGATAACGATGGATATTTCAGTGACAAGCTTCGAATCGCCTCCGTCACCCGCAACGCCGATTTGATATCCCGCTGAGCGGAACCCGGAGTCGCATTGTAATAATAGTCCGTAGTGATCTGATTTTGCCGAATGTATTCCTTGAACGGAGTGATGGGAATGGACTGGGGGAATTTGGTGCTCGAGTACCAGAAAAGGTTCAAGCCATTAGGAATACCGTCGGAAAACGCATCGATGTATTGGTCCCAGGTGCCGTTGAAATTGCTGATGAACAACATGTAGTCGTTCTTCAAGACCGGACGTCCCTGCCCGAGGTCGGTCCACTGGTCTCGCCGGATCATCACCCATCTGGCAAAATGGATGATTTCGAGGCCCAGCAAACCGGACAGCGTACTTGGAATCAGCCGGGACACCATGAAGAGGAAGGTGTTGATCGGCGTCTTCCAGGGCCGCATGGGCGTCAGAAGACTCATCCCGTATGCCTTGCCAGCGACATTGGACATGGTATGCCTTTAAATTTCCTATGGGGGCTGGATCAAAGGTTTGCGCTCCTGCCGCACAACGGCAAGCACAATCATGCGATACCGTATTGATCAACGGGTTGATCGTCGCACGTAAGCCCGTGGAAACCGGCATCCGAAATCAGTTGCACACGTCCTTGGCGTCTTCGGAAACAATTCAGTCACGACGAACAATGCCAGCCCGCCCAAGGCAGCCAGTGGCACTGATTTTGGCACGATCAACACGAACACCACGCTCACCCGCACGTTCACCATCACAAACAGTGGCAACGCGAACCTGGCCGTCGGTGCCATCACTGCAGGGGTGCGAATCCGGGTGATTTCCTGATTCACCACCAACCGGAAGCTTCTGTCGCTGCGGGCAAGGCGACCACGGACCTCAATATCACATCTGCCTTTTGTTCCCAAGACAACATCCCCTCCGTAATCCCCGCACAAGCAACGTATCGACGGGCCACCGCAGCCGGGACCCTGAAAACAATGGCGCCAAACCGGGCATCCGTGTCTAAATTCTACGAGACAGCGGCAAAGCATCCCTACGAAAGCTCTCCGGTCAATAACTCCAAAAACACGACACGCCCTTGATGCTTATTCTTGATCCTTCAATCCCTTCGACCAGCGCAGCAGCCTTTCTCAATTCAAACCCCAAACCGGTTTATCTCCAATCCTACCCATGAATACATCCGAGAGCCCCAATCGCGACTCGGCAGAGGTGGCCGCTGAATTGCTTGAGGATGCCAAATCACATCAAACCTCCCGGTTCGATTATCTGATTGTGGGTTCCGGGCCTGGGGGTGGCCCCCTGGCATGCCGCCTGGCTGAAGCCGGTAAGAACGTGCTTTTAATCGAGGCCGGAGGTGACCCCAAGAGTGCCGGAGAGTTCTACGATGCCCCGGGCTATCACGCTGCCTCCACCGAACATGAAGAGCTGAGCTGGCAATTCTCCGTTCGGCATTATGCCGACGATACCCGGCAAAAAGCCGACCATAAATACGAAGCCTCCCGCGATTCCAATAGGACCGGTGGTATTTTCTACCCACGGAGCACTGGAATCGGAGGGTGCACCGCGCACCACGGGATGCTTGTCATTCGCCCCAATGATAGGGATTGGGAGCATATCGCGGAATTGACCAACGATGATTCCTGGAGGGCGAAAAACATGCAGCCCTATTTCGCCAAATTCGAGAACTGCCTGTATATTGATAAACAGGGCGGTTTCTTCCGCATGCTCCTGGGAAGGTTTGCTGAACTGTGGAACGCTGTATTGGGTTTTTTGAACCCCAAAGCAGTGCTTGACCAAGGGGGACATGGAACGAAGGGATGGCAACCGACAAACTTTCTATCTCCGAAATTGCTGCGCCAGATCGTCAGGAGGGACAGGGAACTGACCATGGTGCTCATCACAGCGACCCTGCACACATTCAAGAAACTTGGAGTGTTCCGCTCATTGCTTCAGCGGTTCCTCTTCCTGGGGGCTGTTCGGGCCTTTGATCCCAATGACACCTCGACGCGAAAACAGAGCACAAAAGGGGGCGTTTTCCTCATTCCAACGGGAATTGGCGGAACCGGTTTCACCGACGAACAAGGAGACTCAACCAAAGGTCGACGCATCGGCGTCCGGGAGTACATCCTGCAAACGCAGGCCAATTTTCCCAACCGACTGGTCCTGGCCCAGGGGATTCATGTCAAACGGGTCCTTTTCGAGGAATCGACCGATGAGACCCGGCCCCCGAGGGCGATCGGCGTTGTGGGAGTACAGGGACGCCACTTATACAAGGCAAGTCCTTTGCATCAGGCTGTAAGCAGTCCTGACATCGAGTTTTACGTACGACCGGCCAATTCCCAGAGTTCAGCCGGTGAAGTGGTTCTGTCCGGGGGATCGTTCAATACGCCACAACTCCTTCAATTGAGTGGGATCGGCGACCGCGACCAACTCGCCTCTGTCGGAATTCGGACCCGGGTTCACCTTCCCGGAGTTGGTAGAAATCTTCAGGACCGGTACGAGGTCGCCCTCATGAGCGAACTGCGGCATGATGTCGAGGCACTGGACACGGTGAGCTTCACTCCGGGTGATCCAAACGACCGGGTTCGAGGTCAATGGATATCGGAAAAAGATGGAATTTATTCCGTCAATGGCGGGACAATCGCCATTCTGCATCAATCTGCGGTGGCCGACGGCGATGAACCGGACCTGTTTACCTTTGGCACACCGGCGGCATTTCGCGGATATTATTGGAATTGGTCGAAGGAGCTTTTCCGCTCCACCAAGGGCACCGGGAATGACCAGCGCAACCTCTGGTCGTGGATTATTCTCAAGGCCTACACACGGAACAACGGAGGCGTAGTCCGACTGCGAAGTAACGATCCCTTTGACACCCCTTCCATCTGCTTTCACTCCTTCGAAGAAGGAAACACCATGGATTGGGAAAGGGACGTAGATGCCCTCTCTGAAGCAATTTCGAGACTTCGAGAGATCAACACGGCTTTTGGTTCACCGCTTGACCGGGAAATTCAACCTGCCGCCTATCTGGCTAGGGCGAACGAGGAGCGGAGGTCCGCTGGTCTGCCGGAGTGGACCCTCGCCGATTGGATAAAGAACGAAGCTTGGGGCCACCACGCCTGCGGCACCTGCCGCATTGGGAGCGATGCGTGGCAGGCCAACACCGCCAACCTGATCGACACGGGAGCCGTTTTGGATAGTCGTTTCCAGGTCCACGGCGTCTCCGGACTGCGCGTGGTGGATGCCTCGGTTTTCCCGAAGATTCCTGGCTATTTCATTCTGGCGCCCATTTTCATGGTCAGCGAGAAAGCAGCTGACACGCTGTTGGCCAATCCGCAGGACGAAACCTATCCTGAAAAGGTTCGAAGGAGTGAACTCCTTGCGATATCGGATCGTCGCAGCGTCGCGCTTGTCGATCCTGAGACCAACTGGACGAAACCGCCTGCTGCGGCTGCGGCCATATCCAAAGAGGTCTCCGAGAATCAGAAGCCGGTTGAAGGCCAGCGTGATTCGGACAACTGTCCCCGCGTGAAGAACGTGGTGGGTCTGGCATTTTCCGGGGGTGGAATTCGAAGCGCGTCATCTTCCCTCGGTGTGGTCCAGGCACTTGCCGAGAAGAATCTCCTCCGCCACATCGACTACGTTTCGACGGTGTCGGGCGGTGCTTACCTCGGAAGTTTCCTGGGGCGACTCTTTACACGTGGACGCGTGGCAAAAGCCGCCGATCCGGTTGGCCGGGCACAGGATATTTTGAAAGATGGGCGCAGCGCGCCAATCCAGTGGCTCCGGACTCAGGCCAATGATCTGTTTGCCAGCGGCACCGATGACTGGTCCTCGAAGGTGGGAATCTATTTCCTCAACCTTTTTTCGGTTCATCTGGTTATTGGTGCGCTGCTGATTGCATTGTTCGGTATACTCGCCGGGGTCAGCCATTGGGAACCCTTCCAAGAGCTGATCCCTCAGCCCCCTGGTCCCGCCCTTTGGTTTGGCTGGAGTCCTTCTCCCTGGTGGTGGGTGCCGGTCGCCTTGCTGGGATTGGTCATTGTCCCGCTCAAGCTCGGCTACTGGCTCGCACCCCAAAGCCTTTCCCATCGTTCATATCCTCCGCATGCGCTGGCCGCCTGGATAAGCCTTGTCGGTGTTGCAGCTTTGACCCTCCTTCTGCCAAACGGCATTTCATGGGCTGGAGCGGGATTCCTGGTCATTGGCCTGGCGTGGTTGTTTCAGGAAATTGCCCGAAAAGACCTGCCAGCTGCCAACGTCCGGGGCCGCCGCTTGGACGGGTTGATGGTGAGGAATAGGCTGAATCGTGCCCTCGGGAAGATGCTGTTGATCTTCCTCCTTCTGGTTGCCGCAGTGGTGTTGGACACCCTGGCGGGCGGCATTGCCAGACGACATTATCTCAATGCAATTATTATTTTTCTCATCGGATTTGCCCCATTGCTCCAAGTCCTGCGAACGCAGGCCGTGAAGAGGTTGCCAACGAATCGATCAGCGATTCTCATCACGGTGAAATGGACGTGCGTCGGATTGGCCATGGCCCTGCTCCTCCTGGCCGATACAATCGCCCGTCAACTATTTGATAACGGGATGAGTGTTCAGGCCTGGGGAGTCGTGTTCTTCGCCCTGCTGTTTTCCGCAGCCCTTGGTCGCGCCTTCGCCTTTCCAAATCGAACCTCCATGCATTCGGAGTATGCCGCCCGGCTGACAAGAACCTTTCTTGGCGCCTCCAACGAAATGAACACGGCCAGTGCCGATAATCTGGCGGCGGATGTTTCCGTGGCACACCCCGATGACGACCTTCCCCATCACCTTTACCGACCCGAAAAACAGGGTGGACCTCTCCATCTCATTTCCGTGTGCCTCAACCAATCCGTCGATCACCATTCCGGGCAGGAGATTAAGAACAACAAGGGACTGCTCATGACCATCGGTACGTTCGGCGTCAGCGTTGGACGACGTTATTTTGCGCAATGGAGCTCCGATATTCAGGCGCCTCGTCCATTGGAATTCCAGCACCGTGCTCAAGGCCTCGACGGGTTGGGCAGTGTCCCTCCCGTTCTGGAAGCCATTCCTCTGAACTCTGACCCCGATACCTTTCATCCGCTGGGCCGCCGTGATGGCAACCCCGCCATTGTTCAAAGCCTTTCCCTCGGCGAATGGGTCGCAATTTCCGGTGCGGCTTTCGGAACAGGTCGTGGTCCTTCCACCCGTCCCTTGGATTCGTTGATGGTGGGTCTTTTGAACATCCGGCTGGGTTACTGGTGGGATACCGGCATCCAGGCCGTTGAACGTCCCGGCCGATTCCCAGGTAACGCGTTGTGTCGACTCATGGAACTGCCCGGCGTGCATTTCAAGACCCACGGATTGCTGCTTTCGGAATGGCTGGGCCGATTCGAAGGTCCTTCGTCTGAATTCTGGAATCTGAGCGACGGTGGTTTTTTTGATGGCAGTGCCATCTACGAACTCGTACGGCGGAGGGTCGACCTGATTATCGCGGTCGATGGAAACCATGATCACGGATACTCCCTCAATGGACTGGCCGAATTGGGACGAATGGTCCGCGTCGACTTCAATGCTGAAATCACGTGGCTGAACTCTGTGCCCGAGTCACTCCCTCCCGATTTCGCAGGGTGGGTCAACCTGAACGAAGTCGGTTCCCTCAATGAAATTCACGGAAAATTGACGAGTGGCAACGCGAACAGAAAGCACGCCGCGATCGCCCGCATCACTTACAGTGATCAGAGAGACCGCGTCACATGGCTCCTGCTCGTGAAAAACAGGCTCGCGGAGACAGACTCACCGGCCGTCGGCTCCGGTGCCCAGTCGAACCCCGAATTCTTACAAGGATCGAAGTTCGAACAGGTTTTTGATCCCGTCCGATGGGAGAGTTACCGCCAATTGGGGCAGGAGATTGGCCGGGCGGTCCTTGGTCAGTAATGAATTCTGGCTATCTAAGAATCACATGAGTCACTCGTTTTCAACGCAGCCTTTTTGCTGATGGCTGAGCCATCGCACTCTCTCCAACCGAAGACGGCTCTTTGCTCCAGGGATGGGTCGTCGATGGACAGTCAGGAATAAGCGGTGTTTCCAGGACTGACACCTGAGTTTGGACCATCACGCCGTTGCCAGAACCTCAACCAGGTACCGCAACTCGGTATCAACCTCCAATGAGGAGGGAACGGTTTGGGCGATTTCACCCCGGACGATGGCTCGAAATCGCTTTCGCAATCGATGAATGGCGACCTTGACTGCGCCTTCGCTCATTCCCATTTGACGCGCGGCGTCGGTTTGCGAACCGGCGGCCTCACCGATAAGCCACGGTTTCAGGATGGAAAAGTGGTGCGACTTTCCTTCTTCCGATAATTCCCTGGATAACACGGCGAAAGAGCGCTCGATCAGATGGATGGCCCACTGTCGGTCGAAGTAGGCATCGGGGACATTCGCCTGGCGATCCGGGATTTGGATTCCAGCACCGGTGCCACCTTCCGTGCCCAACTGATCTTCAATCGACTCGGGTATCCTTCCACCTCCCCGTTTTTCAGCTTGGTCAAAGGCACGGCGGTCAGATAGAAAATGCTTCACTGCTCCCAGCAGGAAGGAGCGGAAACGGCCCTGCCGGGGGTCTGCGAGCTCAAACCCGCGACCCGCGAGGACACGGGCGAAGAAGTCCTGCGTCAACTCGCGGGCCGTTTCGTCGTCCCGACCCTCCGTTTTAAGAAAGCGATAGACCGGGGTCCAGTACGCCTCGCAAAGCTGTCCCAAGGCGAGTCGCGCCTCGGGACCATCGCCCCGCGCCGCAAGGACCACCGTCCAATGGGTGGTGGCGAAGACCCGGCCCGAGGTGTCAGGGGTCCCGGGTTCCGATTTGAATGGGGAATCACTCACAACAAAATCGAAGTTGTAGACGGTGTCGGTGCCCATGAACCGGCCACCTCGCCACAGTAGACCGCTTGACCTCAAGCGGCGTAAACCTACCGGACCGCCCATCCCGCCGGGTCGGGGGACCCGGCCTACAGCATGCCGCCGCCAACGAGTCCGTCAGGTTTGAAATCCTGCGAAACCGCAGGCTTCCATCCGTAGCGCTCAGGGTCAGGCGAGTTATAACTTGCGGGGCGGGCTTGATTTGGACCGCCGTGCGGACAAGACGTCCGCGCTCCGGGAGTAGGCGTGATTTGGAATGCCTCCGGCTCGGCAGGAGCGTCGGTCCTGCGGACGGCCCAATGGGTTTCGACCGTGTGGATTGGGAGTGGCTCGGACCGCCGCGGCTCGGCGGGAGCCTCGCCCTACCAATGTTACTCTCATTCAATAGGTTGGAATTGAATCGCATGGTTGGGGAGAAAAACGGTGATTTGGAAGGTAGGAATACCTGGGCTACGTCGGATGGCCACGGGAATATCCATATGGTTGGCTCTATTTTATTTGCTGTTGGGTCCCGCGGCATAGGCAAAGGCCGCCTTGGCTGCAGCTAGTTCATTCTCAGCCGCTTCAAGCTCCTTACGGGTCGCTTGTCCGGCTGAAAAGCGGATTTCAGCGATGTTCATCATCTCCTCGGCGTAGGCCAGGCGATCGAAGGCCGCATCGAGGGGGAGACCGCGAAATTCGTCTTCAGCCAGGTACAACCCATAGAGGGCACCGGCCATTTCAGGTCCCGAAGTCGGCAGGACACCCACCCGAGCCTGGGCACGGACTTCCTCAGAATGTTTCCAGGCATTGTGCCAACGAAGCGCCGCCGCCCAGGCTACCTCGGAGTTGGGAACATTGGGAATGGCATAGCGAGCCCTGATTTCAACCGGCAACTGAATGGATGCCAGGTTGGTCAGCAGGATTTGAGGCAATCCCCCAATATCGCCATTGGTCGTCGTTCGCGAAAGGAGTTCCAATTGAATGGGCTGGCCGTCCACCCATAACAGGGCCCCGCGATGGTTCCATAGCTGAGCCTTCAAGACGTCGATTTGAAACCTGTCCGTGGAATACGGATTTAGCGGCATGCGACTTTGGATGTTCAATCCGTGAGCGTCATCCGACCCGATGACTCCCTTGAATTGCAGTTGATTCGAAGATATCTGCCACGAGACCCGGAGATCAGTGGAATAGATGCCTGGTTTTAATTCCAACAGCGGAGCGGTGATGCGCTGTTGACCCCAAATCAGTCGAAGGTCGGTAGGCTCAACGGTCGTCAGTCGAACAGTCATGTTTTCCTCCTGACCAGTCATCACTTTATGCTCGAGAACCTGACTCTCCCACCAATTCCCTTGGTTTATTGCCTGTCCGTATTCCGTCGTGTCGCGCCGCCTGAAAATGACCGGAATGACAATGCCGACCGCCAGAAAGAGTACGGGAACGACCAGACCGATCAGCAACGTATAGAATATCCGGCGCGGCCAGGGACTCCACGGCGAAACCGGATGGGTTGGGCTCGTCCGGGTTGCCATCTTTCGATATCCAAAGACCAAGAGCGCAACCGTCCCAAGCGGGATCAATACGGCGATGAGCACCCCGAGCAGATCTCGACCGCCTCGGGCAACCGCGGGTGCCACGACTCCTGACACGAACATGCTGGCAGGAATGAGGAGGAGGGACAGCAACAGCCAGAACAAACGATTGGGCCACGGGTTGGGCCGAGCCGCATCAGCCTTGGGGCCAGAGACCGATGAAGTGGAAGGATTTGTCACTCCGTCCGTTGCGATCGGCGGACTTTGCCTTTCCCCCAGGCTTTCCACCTGTGTTTTCACCTCGCTGACACTCTGCTGGCGAAATTCGCGCTCCTTGGCCAACGCCCGGAACACAATGGCATCGACCCGGGCATCGGTGTCCGACTTCTCCGAGGGAGCGGCAAATCGCCCCAGCGGTAGTTCTCCGGTCAACAATTCATAAAAGATGACGCCGAGAGAATAAATGTCGGCCCGATGATCGACATCGCTGGGATGTTCGACCTGCTCCGGGGCCATGTAATGGGCCGTGCCCAAACGGGAGCCGCTTTGGGTCAGGGTCACGTCGGCCGGACGATCTCCCGGTTCCACCATGAGCTTCGCAATACCGAAATCCGCCAACTTCACCCGCCCCTGGCTATCCAAAAGGATGTTCTCGGGTTTGATGTCGCGATGGAGCACCCCCTTCTCGTGGGCAAATTGAAGGGCTTCACAAATCTTGGGAACGATGGCCAGCGCCTCCCGGGATGAAAATCGTCCGGCCTGCATGGCTTGCCGAAGGTTCACGCCGTCGACGTATTCCAGCAGTAGAAAGCAGTACCCGGCGGACTGTCCGAAGTCGTAGACGGCGACGATGTTGGGGTGATTGAGTCGGGCGAGAAACTTCGCCTCCCGTTGGAATCGCTCGGCGAAGGCCGGGTCTGAAGCCAGAGTCTGCGGTAAGACCTTCAGCGCAACCCATCGGTCCAACTGGGGCTGGCGGGCCTTGTAAACCACGCCCATTCCCCCAAAACCGATGATCTCAATGATTTCGAGCTGCGGGAAGGCGGCAGCCACGCTCTCGATGGATGGGAGACTGGTCATGGGACCCAGCTTTCGACCGGCATCAGTTCCATTGGCGGCACCGGCCAGGAGGCAGCCCGGGCAGAGACCCTCAGGTGCATCGGGTGGAATGGCAGCACCACACTTGGGACAGGAATTCGGAATCCGTTCTGTATTCATCGAGGCTTCCTGAGGCGACCTAAGCCCGACGTTACACGGTCAATTGGGGAAAGAAGAACAAAAGTAAGCACAACAGATGACCTGTCCCTTAGTTATACCATATCGTTTTTAACCACCGTCGCTTGGACACCACCCGATCGGTCGTCCTCCAGCTAAAACCTCGAATCCGAACCTCCATCTTGGTACCGGACCCTACATCCCAGCTTGGGCCGTTGGCCCTGGGGGCCATGGGAATTATAAACTATTGACCTGTCCCTTAGTTGAATACTTCCCGGGAAAGGCTGGCGCCGTTTCGCTCGTCGGTGCCGCCGGGTGATTGGAACTCAGACCCGCAGATCGATCCAACAACGGGTTCTGGTCGGGTAGAGTTTGCGCCGACTGACGCTCGGCGGCTACGAAATCGGGGACTATTTCAAACGATCGGGATTTAACCCCTGTAAATCTTCGGGAAGAAATAGTCCGTCCTTGCGGATGACTTCGCCATCGAAGGTAACGGTTCCCCCGCCCCACTCAGGACGCTGAATCAGCACCATGTCCCAATGCACTGCAGACCGGTTGCCATTGTCGCAATCCTCGTAGGCCTGGCCCGGGGTGAAATGCAGGGAGCCAGCGATTTTTTCATCGAACAGGATGTCGCACATCGGGTTGAGGATGTACGGATTGAATCCGAGGCTGAACTCCCCGATGTAACGGGCGCCATCGTCGGTATCGAGGATTTCGTTGAGACGTTTGTCGTTCGAACTGGTCGCTTTGACGATTCGACCTTTGCTGAATTCCAGACGCACATTTTCGAATTTGGTGCCCGAATAAAGGGTGGGGGTATTGAAGGAGATGCGGCCCTCGACCGAGTCCCGGATCGGACAGGAAAAGACCTCTCCGTCAGGGATGTTGCGCAGTCCCTCACAGGGACGAGCTCCAATGCCCCGAATGCTGAACGAAAGGTCGGTGCCGGGCGATACCAGATGAACCCGGTCGGCGGCCTTCATCCGGGCAACGAGCGGTTCCATGGCAGCAGCCATCCGGGCATAGTCCATGGTACAAACGTCAAAATAGAAATCCTCAAAGGCTTCCGTACTCATATTGGCGGCCTGAGCCATACTGGGGGTCGGCCAGCGCAGCACACACCACTTCGTGTCATTGACCCGATAGTCCAGCAGGGGGCGCAGGGTCCGGGCATACAATTGCTGCCGGTCGCTGGGCACGTCGGAGCCCTCACTCGAGTTGTGCGCACCGCGAATGGCAATGTAGGCCTGCATTTGTTGCATCCGATGCAGTTCGATGGTCTTCACCAGTTCGGCATGAGCCGGGGTCGTTGCGCGTTGAACTTCCCTTGAAATACGGGAGTGCCGCATCTCAATGATCGGAACCGCTTCGGCGGCGCGCACCGCCCGGACCAGGGCGATGCCCATTTCATCGGGGACGTCGGTCAGTTCAATCAGGATGTTTTCTCCCGGGCGCAGGGCACAGGAATACTGCACGAGAAGTCGGGCCAGCTTTTCGAAACGGGAATCGTTCATGGAAAACAAGGGAGTCGATGGAACCTACTTTAGGATAAGGATGGTTGAGGCGGCGGATTTGTCACGTTTTCGGCAGCATTTGCCGCTTCCGAACGGCGCCAGCCGCGTTCCCGTTTGCGAGCCTCGCTGCGGAGGAGGCTTTCGGCAGACCAACCACGGACCTCGCACAGTTGAGCCAGGCGGAAAAGTTCGGCGGCCACTTCGGCTTCTGAGTTGGGTCCGGGATTTACCGGAGCAGGGTACATGGCATCCAAGGCCGCTTTTCGGGCCTTTTTGGTCAATTTCTGGGCGTACATGAGTGCGGGCAATCGGCGCGGGATACCGTCCAGCGCCGACTTCCGTTCATGTTTCGATCCTGCCTTTTCGGCTCGTTTGATCTTCTCCCAATTGGCCCAGACTTCTCCAATGCCACTGACGGCGGTGTCGCCAAAGACATGCGGATGTCGACGAATGAGCTTTTCGACCAACTGGCGGCAGATGACGTCGAAATCGAAGGCACCTCGTTCCATTCCCATTTGCGCGTGAAAAACCACCTGGAGGAGTAGGTCACCGAGTTCCTCGCTCATTTCCTGGTCATCTCCGGCATCAATGGCGTCGAGCAGTTCGTAGACTTCCTCCACGGCGTGCCAGCGCAGGGATTGGTGGTCTTGTTCCCGGTCCCAGGGACAGCCATCGGGGGCCCGCAACGCCGCCATCACCTCCCGAAGTTGTTCGATCCACGAGGATTGGGGATTAGGTGGGGGACGCATGGGAATCTGGGGCGTGATCGATGTGAAGAGCGGTGGACTAGAGCATCACGAGGTCGTCCCGATGCACCACTTCCCGGCGGCGACGTGGTTCAGCCGAAAGGTCGGTAGCCCCAATACGGGCTTTGCCCCGGGCGAATTCGGTTCCCTCGAGATCGCAAATGCGGACGACATCCCCTTCCGAGAAGCTCCCCTCATGGCGGGCGATTCCAGGGACCAGAAGGCTGGTGCCGCGGTCCCGCAGGGCTTTTCGGGCTCCTTCATCGACCACCAGTGTCCCCTTGGGATGATGAAAGAAGGCAATCCAACGTTTGCGACCCTTCAGTTTGGCCGGACGCGGAACAAACAAGGTGCCTTCGTCCTGACCGGCCATAATGTTGGCAAGGACGGTGGCCCGGCGTCCCGGGGCAATCACGAGGGGGATGCCTGCGCGCACGGCGATGCGGGCGGCTTGAATCTTGGTGGCCATGCCGCCCACCGCGGTGGCACTGCTGGTGCCTCCGGCCATGGCGACGATGCGGTCATCGATGGCGTCGACCATGGTCAGCAACCGGGCATTGGGTGTGCCGAAGTTTTCCATCAACCCCTCCGAGGTGGTCAAAATCACCAGCAAATCGGCGGGCAGCAAGCAGGCGACCAAGGCGGAGAGTTTGTCATTGTCGCCAAAGCGCAGTTCAGTGAACGAGACGGCGTCATTTTCGTTGATGATGGGAACCACGCCACGCTGGAGCAAAGCCACGAGGGTATTGCGGGCATTGAGGTGGCGCTCATGGTGTTCCAGATCGTCGTGGGTCAGGAGAACCTGAGCCACGTTCAGTCGGTGGGCTTCGAACAGGCGTTCGTAGGTGGCCATCAACCGCGACTGTCCGACGGCCGCGCAGGCTTGGAGCTCGGCCAGGGTGGTGGGACGTTTCGAGAAACCCAGCACGCCCATGCCGGCACCGACCGCTCCCGAGGTCACCAGCACCACTTCATGACCGAGCGCCCGGAGTCCGGCCACCTGGGCGACGAGTTGGGTCAACTGGCCCCAATCAGGCCTCTTGGCCTCGTCGGTAAGGATGCCGGTTCCGAGTTTGACAACGATGCGCGTGACGTGCCGCAACAATTCAGACCGCACCGGGGAAAACTAGCGAATCCGGACGGGGGAGCGAAGCGGGAAGCAGCAAATTTGATTGGGAGGGACCTGCCTTGAGCGGTACTTTCCGGCCCCTGTGAACGCTGATTCGCTCGAATTTTTGGAAACCCTGGTGAATACCCCCAGCCCGACCGGTCACGAGACGCGGGGACAGCGGGTGTGGCTCGACCGGGTCTCCCGTTGGGCTCAAGAGACCACGCATGACGCGTACGGCAATTGCGTGGCCTTCCTCAATCGAGGGGGCGGTCCCCGCATCATGTTGGCGGCCCATGCCGACGAAATCGCCATGGGGGTCAACTACATCACCGCCGAGGGTTTCATCCACGTCCGGAAGATGGGCGGAATCAACCCTGGAATCACCCGGGCACAGCGGGCCACCATCCATACCCGCAATGGCCCGGTGCTCGGGGTGTTTGGAAGTGTCGCTCCCCATCTAACTAGGGGCGATGAACCCGCCAAGGAACCCAAAATACACGATCTCTTCCTGGACATCGGTGTTTCCAACCGGGAAGAGGCGCTGAGCCTGGTGCGGATGGGGGACCCGATTACCCTGAACGACCGTTTTGAACGGTTGCGAGGCGACTTGGTGGTGGCGCGGGCGCTGGACAACCGGATTGGGACCTGGGCGGTTGCTGAAACCGTCCGGCTCCTCAAGGAGAGCGACGAACCGTTTGCGGCCGAGGTCTGTGCGGTTTCCAATGTCCAGGAAGAGGTGGGATTGCTCGGTGCCCGGCAAATTGCCTACACCCTCAAACCGGATGTCGCCCTCGTGGTCGACGTGACCCATGCGACCGACTACCCGACCATCGACCAGCGGCAGCACGGGGACATCAAGATTGGGCGGGGCCCGACCCTGACCCACGGCGGTTGCAACCATCCTGCGGTATTATCGCGCTTGGAGAGCCTGGCAGCGGCCGAGGGAATTCCCCTGCAGCATGAGGCAATGAGTGCCACCAGTGGCACCGATACGGACGTCATTTTCTGGACCCGTGGCGGCATTCCGTGCGGCTTGATCAGCCTCCCCAACCGGTACATGCACTCGCCGGTGGAAGTGGTTTCACTGAAGGACCTGGAAGCGATCCCGCGCCTGATGGCGGCCTTTGTCCGGAGCGTGAAGCCCGGTGAAGAATTCAAGGTGACGATTTAAGGACGGCGGAGACTTGGCGGCGGAGCTCGGGGAGAATTTCCTGTTCGAACCAAGGGTTCTTTTTCAGCCACAGGTTGTTGCGGGGACTGGGATGGGGCAGCGGCCACACCGTCGGCTGAAACTCGCGCCAGGCTCGAACGGTATCGGTCAGTGTTTCCCGGTTGCGCTCTCGGAGATGCCAATCCAGGGCGTATTGGCCAATGACCAAGGTCAGGGCGACCTTCTTCAGACCGCCAAGGACGCGTTCTCTCCATGCCTCGGCACATTCGGGCCGCGGTGGAAGGTCGCCGCTGGAACCTGTTCCCGGGTAGCAAAAACCCATGGGAACGATGGCCATGCGGGAGGGGTCATAAAAGGTTTCGCGGTCCACTCCGAGCCAGAGGCGGAGCCGATCCCCACTGGGATCATTGAAGGGAATGCCCGTCTCATGAACCCGCCGTCCGGGCGCTTGTCCGGCAATAAGAATTCGAGCGGTGGAGCCCATCTGAAATACAGGTCGCGGCCCGAGGGGAAGATGGGCGGCGCACAGGGTGCACGCCCGAATCTCCTGCCCCAGCGATTCAAGAGGTTGCGAAATCATGGGGCGGGACTTGAAGGACTGCTGCGGAAGCACCACATCCGTGGCACCAGGGGTCAGGTTGGTTATAACCAGGCTAAACTGCGTAGCGGGCGTGCTTTGGACCACCTCCGGCTCATCGGCCGCGCCGAGGTGCCTTTAGAACGGGAGCGGTGACGATCCCTGCAATGATTGGGGACTTGTCCCGCAGTGGCGGGACGCGTCCCTCCGTTGTGCGGCTCGGCAGGAGCCTCGCCCTACCGATGTTGCTCTCATTCAATAGGTTGCAATTCAATTGGATGGTTGGGAACAAGGACGGTTATTGGGGGGGACCAGACTCGATCAGTCATCCCTCCGACTCCAAAATCCGCTTCAGAGCCGTAAACTCCTCCCGGCATGCCGGACAAAGCGCCAGTCCCCTTTAGGAGACAGCCGGAGCGTGCTCTTCCGCGAGGGCCTCTGCCAAGTCCGACTCATGCTTTTCCCGGGCGGCCTCAATATCGTAGGACTCGTTGTCCGGGTGCTCGGGATTCAGAGGAGAGATGTCCCTGAGTTTCTGGATGATGCGCGGCAGATGTTGAATCAGGTAGTCCACGTCTTCGCTGGTATTGTAAATCCCGAGGCTGAATCGGACCGATCCGCGAGCCCGCATCGGGGGCAGCCCCATGGCCATCAGCACGTGAGAGGGGTCGAGAGAGCCAGTGGTGCAGGCGCTGCCCGAGCTGGCGCAAATCCCCAGCTGGTCCAACAGCAGGAGAATGGCTTCGGCCTCGACGAAATCGAAGGCGACATTGGCGGTGTTGGGAAGCCGTAGCTCCTTGTTGCCGTTGCGGACGGTGTTGGGAATTCGTGCTAAAATGAAGTCTTCCAGGCGGTCCCTCAATGCCCGCACCCGGGTGTTTTCCTCCACCAAGGTGCTCATGGCCAGCTCGGCCGCCCGGCCAAAGGCAACAATATTGGGAACGCTTTCCGTGCCGCCCCGGCGACCCTTTTCCTGGTGCCCGCCAATGAGGTAGGGCTGATACTTGGTCCGCCGCTTCACGTACAACATGCCGACGCCCTTCGGGGCGTGCAGCTTGTGGGCGCTCAGGCTCAGGAAATCCACCCCCAGCGCCTTCACGTCCAACTTCAATTTCCCGGGGATCTGAACCGCATCGGTATGGAACAAGACCCCACGGCTGCGACAGATGGCCGCGATCTCCTCAATCGGGAACAGGACGCCCGTCTCGTTGTTGGCGTACATGACGGAGACGATGGCCGTGTCGGGACGGATCGATTTCTCCAAGAGATGGACGTCCAACAGACCGTCGCTTTCCACCGGCAGATAGGTCACGTCATACCCACGCTTCTGGAGGTACTCCCCAAAATTGATGTTGGCGGAATGCTCCACCTTGGTCGTGATGACATGCTTCTTCCCGGGATTCATGTAGAGGGCCGAATGAATCGCCGAGTTATTGGATTCGGTGCCGCAACTGGTGAAGACCACTTCTTTGGGGTCCGATCCAATCAGCGCCGCCACCTTTTCACGGGCGGACTCGACATGGCCGTGGACCGCCGCACCAAAGCGGTAGGCACTGCTCGGGTTTCCCCACCATTGCTCCAGAAAGGGCAGCATGGCCGCCACCACTTCGGGCGCGATGCGCGTGGTGGCATTGTTATCGAAGTAGTAGACCTTCTCGTTGGAGACCGTCGCAGGGGAAAAGCTCGTCATAAATCGTCAAAGCGGACAAAAAGACTCCGGTAAGGTATGCGGCACGCCCAAGGACGCAAGCGGGAGTCGAAGGTTGTGTCACCGCAGCCGCACAATGTAGCGCAGGTTTTCAAACCTGACGGGCCGTTGACCAGTCCCGATGCCTTGGGACGAGGTCCAGGATGCCGACAGGAATGTCGGCG
>CAITXU010000121.1 GCA_903896505.1 uncultured Verrucomicrobiota bacterium
GGGAGCTGGTCGAACGGCCACCACGACTTGCAGGCTTCCTTCCAATACTCTCCCGCAGGGGTCCGTTCCAGGTCGGGCTGCAGCACCTCATCCGGCCCAAAGCCAAGGCGGGGTCCCACGAGGTGGATCACGCAATCGGCACGCTCAATCTCGCTCCGCAGTTTTTCCGGTAGGAGGCCCGGTCCCTGCTCGAGATTACCCCGGTAGCGGCAAACACACTGATGGCGGTCATGTAGGGCAGTCCGGAGGCGGTCGAGGAACGGCAGCCCGAAGTCCTGGGTCACGGCGCTGAGGAAGAACGTGGGATTGCTCATGGAGCGTCGGCATGGCCGGCGAATTCAATTCGACGTTCCGGCTGCGCGGGGGACCGGGAGCAGCGCGGGCGACCCGTGGTCCGACCGCGGACAATCACCGTAGGAGCTGACGACGCGCGCATGGGGTTGTCCTAACCCGGGTTAGCTGAATTTGGAATACGAAAGACTCAGAACCAGAAAGAAGCAGTGGATCCGCAGATTCGCGCCGATGAACGCAGATTCAGATAAGGGGATATCGAATAGAACCCAATGGGTCCGCAGGTGAACCCACGCCCCATGGAGATTGATGGGGTCCGGCCGGATTCCCACCACGGTCCTGCGGACGGCCAACTACCTTCGCTTCTGCGAAATTGGCGTGTTCTGGACCGCCTGCGGCGCGGCTGGAGCCTCGCCCAACCGATGTTTCTGATGGCTAATTAGATGCATGGATACCACACTGAACCGTGGTAGGGCGAACCTCCCGGTGAGCCGCGGCGGTCCGAACAACCCTGGGGGGCACCGAGTCTTTGTAACCGCCGCACGTGAGTCGGCGCAAACTCTACTGGGCCGAAGCCCGTCCTGCGAGAGATCGGCGGGTCTGTAGCCCTGCGGACGAGACGTCCGCGTTTCCGGGGCAGGCGTGGTTTGGTGCACAGGTCGGTGGGTCCGAATCCCTTGCAAGGTGCCTTGAGGACGGGAGAGGTGATGACCCCTGCAATAATTTGGGACTTGCAGGAGCGCGTCCCTCCGTTGATCGGCTCGCCAATCTCGCTTATCTTGCTCCGCTGCAATATTTTACATTTAAATCATGCAAGCCTGCGCATCGGCAAATTCCGGCTACCCCGGACAAGATTCAAGGCTGCCGGAACCGGTCCCGCTCGCGACGGTTGATACGCGCCATATCGCGGTTGAAATCGCCGAGGGCCGATTCGACCTCGGCAATGAAGGCCCGGCAGCTTTGGGTAAAACCGCCGAAGCCGGTGACCGTGTCGCGCTCCACCAGGTCATCGGTGACCACCAGCACTTCGCCATAATCCTTCATTCGATAGGCCACCCGCTCGATCAGGTCGTCGGCAGTTCGTCCCGGGGGCGAAAAAAGGACTTCCAACTGACGCGATGAACTGGCCTTGGGGGTCCCGGCGGGTGCCCCGGAACCGTCGAAGAAGATGGTCAGAGGGGTGGTATGAGCATCGGCATAGCGGGTGAGGACGGTGATGAGCGCCTCGCGGGCGGCGGCGGAAAATCGCGAAGAGCCCGGGGCCAGAGCCCTCCACTCATGGAGCAGACTGTAACCATCGACGAGAATCCGGACCAGGGCCACGCTCTGAAAATAGGGACCGCATCCCGGTTGGGAAGCGTCCATTGTGACGTTGTTGTGCTTGCCAAGTCACGATTCCCAAGTAGGCTCCCGGCTCTTTTCCGCAGTGGTTTTAGTTCTACCTGTCACTCGTTTACTCAAGTTTTATGGCCGTCAACGCTAACGACATCCGAAAGGGGATGGCGATTCTGTATAACAACGAAATCTGCGTGGTGTTGGAAGTCCAGCACCGGACGCCGGGCAACCTGCGCGCCTTCGTCCAGGGCATCCTTCGCAGCGTCCGCACTGGCAAAAGCATGGACGTGCGCTTTGCTTCGTCGGAAAAGGTCGAGACCGTTCCGCTGACGACCTATCGAATGGAATTCAGCTACAAGAGCGGCGATGATTTCGTGTTCTCCAATCCGGAGACCTTCGAAGAGGTCACGGTGGCGCCGGAGTTGGTCGGCGAAGCCAAAAACTTCCTGATCGAAAACGGTTCGGTGCAGATGACCTTCGTCGAGGAAAAGGCCATCCAGGTTGAAATCCCCGCCAGCGTGGTGCTGACGATCACCGAGTCCGCCGAAGGTGTCCGGGGTGATTCCGCCAACAATGTGATGAAGCCCGCCACCCTGGAGACCGGTGTCACGGTTCAGGTACCGCTCTTCATCAAGTCGGGGGAAAAGATCAAGGTCGATACCCGCACCGGCAAATACATGGAGCGGGCTTAGTAGGTCAGGAGGTCGAGGAGTTCCAAGCCGTGAGGTGTAAGAGACCAGCGCCCGTCGCGCTGGCGCACCAGTCCGGCACAGGGAGAGGCGTCATGAACTCCGGGATTGACGGAGACCAAGGCGAATTTTCCCGTCGACCGGAGTTCTGAAGCGGCCCGGGGAATGACCCGCACGGGAATCCCGTTGAAGGTCAGCGAGAGTTCATATCCGGCGATGCCCTCACGGGACGCCACCGGATTGGGCTGAATCAGGGCCGCGTAGCGCTTGATCCACGGGAAGGTTTTGGCGCGAACCGTCACCCGACACATTTCGGGCTGAGCCTGAAGAAATCGGACCAGGTTGAAGTTCCCCCGAAGCCGATTCTCCTCGCGCAGCAGGGCGGCCGGGTCCACTCCCATGAGATTGTGGCCATGGAAGTTTCCATGGTCGTTCTTTTGACCCGGTTCATGCTGGGCATACCAGGCGGCAAACCGGTCGCTGGCCACCACATCGATCTCGAAATGAACGTGCGCCCGGTCCTTGGTGATGCGTTGTCGGGTGTTGGAGGTTCGGCCCATCGTGGCCACGGGTTCTCCGCCCCGCACCGAGTCCCCCAGCTTGAGGTCCTGCCGAATGGCGCTGAGGTGGGCGTAGAGGGTGTAAATTTCAAGGCCATCCACCTGATGCCGGAGCACAAGATAATTGCCGTAATTCGATAATCCCGGGCGTCGACTGATATAGGCGACCACTCCGTCGGCACTCGCCTGAATGGGGTCGGTCGGCTCACCATGGCGGTCGTGGCTCAGGCACTGGATATCAATGCCTTCGTGGAACTGGTGGCCATCCGATCGAACGCAACCAAACTGTCCGCTGGTCCAAGATTTACCGGAGGTGGGGGTAAAAAAATGCTCCTCCCCTCCCGGCTGAAACAGGGCCTGGTTGGCCGTGGGCAAACGGAACAACGGGCCTGCGACAGCCGCCTCCAGCAGGGACAGGACGAAACCTGCCGCTATCCAAGAATTCATCGGTTGATTCAGCGCGGCTCCTGAAAGGCCTTGATGGCGTCCTCCGCCTTGTCAGGACTCTTCAGCCGGGGCTTGTCTTCATCTTCCTTGCCGGGTTTCGGCTGATTTTTCAGTTTCACTGCAATGTGGTTGAGGCCGAGGACAATCCGCCGCGACTCCTCCCGGGAAGCATCCGGGGTGAACGCAATGCTGCCATCGCGCAACGCCTGAGTCATCTGCGGTGCCGCCAGCCACCGGGAGGCGGGAGTCTCCTTGCCGGTGGACCAGGTGGACTGAATGGCCAGACGCCGATTCAGATGAGCGACGCTTGTCATTTCCAGCACCAGTCGTCCGTGCATGTTGAACTCGACACCGATCAGGAAGCTGCCGTTGGCCTCTATGATACGCGCCGATTTGACATCGCGCTCGTCGATGACGGACTCACTTTCGACCTTGATCTCCACCGGGGAGCTCCGTACGAGGGAGATGGTTCTGGCCGAAGAGGCGCGATCGCCGACCTCCACATGGAGACGGATCGTGGCTACCGCATCCTTGTCAGCACTCTCCTTTTTGTCCTTGGGCGTCGTCTCACAACCGGCGACGAAGAAGGCAACGACTCCCAGCGCGTAGAAAAAGGGATTGAACCTGCCGTTGCGCGTCGGCAATATAGAACATGAATTGGGCACCATTCGCTCAAACCAAAGACGACTATGGGCAGACAATCCAACAAAATCGAAAAACGCCGCCGCCGAATCAGCTACCTGAAACGTAAGAAGGAGCGGGATCGCGCGGCAAAGCCGCCCCGGAAGGCCTGAGCCCGGCGGTTAAACCGCTGGCTTGAACCTGACACCGGTGACGACCAGCGCCGCTCCACAAAAGGGGCGGCGTTTGGTTTTTTGCCCTCTCCAACCTGAACCATGAACCGCTCATTGAGCCGTAGCGCAGACTTTCCGGTCGACTGCGCGGTACCCTATCTCACGGCGGTGGGCATGGCGGACTGCACGGTAGGTTTGGAAATCTGCGGAACAGCAGCATCCCACCCGTGGCGCTCCGGGGTGAGTCCAGGTATAACTTGCGGGGTGGCCGTGGTACGGACCGCCGCGGCTCGACAGGAGCCTCGCCCTACCGATGTGACTGTGAATCATTAAGTTGCAGACGAATCAACCGTTGAGGTCAAAAGCTGTTATTTGGAAGGTATGAACACCTGCGCTACCTTCCTCCTGTCGGTTCAAGTTCTCGATGCGGGTCCTGATTTTGGAGATTTTCCCTGCCTATGACACTCTGCGGCATTGGTGACGAAGCTGGACAGGCGCTGGAATCCCAGATTTCGGCCGTTCAATCTCTTGGTTGGCGGCACATCGAACTCCGCAATGTCCTCGTTCCCGGCCATCCCAAGGCCAACCTTCATGACCTTTCCCCTGCCGCCTTTGACCTTGTGGTCGAACGGTTGAAGGAATCGGAGATTCAAGTCATCGGCCTGGGCTCCACCATCATGAATTGGGCCAAGCGGATTTCTGATCCGTGGGAAATCACCTTGGCGGAGGTAGAGCGGGCCATTCCACGAATGCATCGGCTCGGAACCCGATTGATTCGAATCATGAGCTTCAAGCCCGACGAGGATGCTGTGGACCTTCCCCCCGAAGTCATCCGTCGCGTGTCAGAGGTGACCCGCCGATTTCAATCGGAAGGGCTCCAGGTGGTTCACGAAAACTGCATGAACCATGGCGGCATGAGCCCGCGCCATGCGGTCCAACTCCTGGACGCCGTTCCCGATCTCGCCTGGGTTTTTGATACGGCCAACCCGGTATTCAATGCCGATCGGTCCCGCACCAAGCCATGGCCACAACAGGATCCGTGGGAATTTTGGACGGCTGTCCGTGACCGTGTCCTCCATATCCACGTCAAGGATGCGCGGTGGAGCCCCGCCAGGAACGATGCGGATTACACCTGGCCAGGGGAAGGCGACGGGGCCGTGGCCCGGATTCTTGCCGATGCGGCACAACGGGGTTACACGGGAGGCGTCAGCATCGAACCCCACTTGGTCGCGGTATTCCATGGCCCGGAAAGCGCTGCTTCCGACGATGCTCTCCGGCTTAATTTTATCGAGTATGGCCGGCGACTTGAGCGCCTGATGCAGTCGGTGGGGGCTCTGCCTTCGAAATAACAGCTTTTGACCTCACCGATTGATTCGCCTGCAACCTAATGAATCACAGTCACATCGGTAGGGCGAGGCTCCTGTCGAGCCGCGGCGGTCCGTACTACCTCCGCTTCGCAAGTTATACCCGGCCTGACCCCGGAGCACCACGGGTGGGATGCTTCCAAATAGCGGTCAGTCCATCGATCTCTGCCTTTGGAGTCCATGCAAACCCTCTACCTCGACCTGTTTAGCGGCATCAGTGGCGATATGCTCATTGGAGCCCTGTTGGACCTGGGTGTCTCAGGAGCAACCTTGGAGCGAGGGCTCCAGCGATTGCGCCTCAACGGATACCATCTTCACATCGCCCGCCGGCACAAATCGGGAATTGAAGGGGTCAAATTCGATGTTCACCTCACGGCGGACGGCACTTGTTCCGAGCCCAAGGTGGAGTCCGGACACGGCCATTCCCACGAGCATCCCCATGGCCATGGACACGATCATTCTCATGGTGGCGAACATTCCCGCACCCATGAGCATGGATCGGAAAACGGACCCCAGAGGGATTTTAAGAGCATCCGTTCCCTGATCGAAGCCAGTAACCTGTCGTCCTGGGTCAAAGAGAGGTCCATCGCCGTCTTTCGGCGCGTGGCAGTGGCCGAAGGCAAGGTTCACGGCCTTCCACCGGAGCAGGTGCACTTCCACGAGGTCGGAGCTGTCGACTCCATCATCGACATTGTCGGGGCCTGCATTTGCCTGGAAGCCCTTGGCTGTCCGCGGGTACTGGCCTCGGCGGTGGTCGAAGGAACCGGTTGGGTGAAATGCGCCCATGGGCGGTTTCCGGTCCCCACCCCGGCCACCCTGGAGATTCTGGGAGCCCGCGGCATCGGCATTACCCAGTGCGAGGAGCCTCACGAACTGGTGACTCCGACCGGGGCGGCCCTGCTGGCGGAGTTTGTGGAATCGTTTGGCCCGATGCGCGGTTTGATCGCCCGCAAGACAGGCTATGGCCTGGGCACACGCGACAACAAGACCCGCCCCAATGTGGTGCGGGCCATTCTGACCGATGCGGAGGATAGCGACCCGGACGAACCGGGCTGGGAACGGGACACCGTCGCCGTGCTGGAAACCAATCTGGATGACGTGACCGGAGAAGTACTGGGACATTTCGTGGAATCCACCCTCAAGGCGGGTGCACTCGATGTCTTTCACACCCCGGTACAGATGAAGAAAAACCGCCCGGGCACCCTGCTCACCATTCTGTGTACCCCGGAGGATGCTGATCGCTTTACCGAGCGGCTGCTCCGACACACCAGCGCCTTCGGGGTTCGCCGTTCGGTTCTGGAACGCCGAAAATTGCATCGTGATTGGGTCTCTGTGAAAACGCCCATGGGCGAGGTGAAGATCAAGGTGGGCCGACTCGGTGATGAAGTGGTCCAAATCGCCCCTGAATTTGAAGTTTGTCGGGATAAGGCGGTACAGGCCGGTGTACCGATCACCGAGGTCTATGAGGCGGCAAGGGCTGCTGCCCGACTGGTCATCGATGGGAAGAACTAAACTCAAGCGCCGCAGGTGGGGTCATCGGCTGTCGACGGGGGTCGGAATCGATATGGGGATTTGTCCCGTAGTGGCGGGATGTCCCTCCTTAGGAGGGACTTGCGTCCGGACGCGCTCCTGCAAGTCCCTGATCATTGCAGGGAGCACCACCTCTCCCGCTCGAAAGGCACCTTGGTAGCGGGGCTCCCGTCAATTCGGAGAGGTCCAAGACACGCCGGCCAGGCGATTTCGAACCAGTTATATCCAATCTGACCCCACCCATGGCGCTCCGGGGTCAGGCAGGGTATCACTTGCGGGGCGGACGTGGTAC
>CAITXU010000122.1 GCA_903896505.1 uncultured Verrucomicrobiota bacterium
CGCAGGTCCTGGAGCGGGGCCAATACCTTGCCGAGCTCCAACTGGGCTCCTTCGCCTTTGGCCCACCACTCCTGGCTGTGAAATCCATTTCCGGAAAAAAGCACGGCCAATCGAACCGGTGCCTCGCTGGCCGGCTTCGATGCCGGGGCCGTATCACCCCACACCGATAGAGATTCCATCCACGGCAGGGCCATCGAGACGCCCACGCCTCGAAGAAACGTGCGTCGGCTGAAAAGGTGTCGGTTCATGGCGGGGGAGGCTGGAGGTTTTTTCTAAAGAACAGGGTGATGCTATTCGGTTGAAGCAAAATCGCGACCGCGGATTTCACGGAATTGCCGGCTGTGAACGATCGTGTCAATGGCGGCGCTCACCCGGAATTGGTGGGTCTCCAATTGGGATCGCATTTCCGCCAGCAGGGGGCGGTCAGACAATTGGATCGAGCGGCCCAGGGCATAGCCGAGCAGTTTGCGACAAAACTGGGTCACAAAGGCATCCCTTCGCTGATGTAGCAGGTACTGTCGAAGGCCGTCGGCACCGTCCAATACCGTACCATCCTGGACGGTTCCGTGAGTGTCGATGGGTCGATTGCCCAGGTCACGCTCACGCAGCCGGCCAATGGCGTCGAATCCCTCCAACGTCAGACCGAATCCGTCGATGCGGATATGGCATCCGGCGCAACGTGGGTCGGCGCTATGTTTTTGGGTCAACTCCCGCATGCTGAGGGAAGAGGTGTCTTCCTCCTCGGGCAGCTTGGGTACATCTTTGGGCGGACGCGGCAACTTCTCGCCCAGCAATACTTCGCTCACCCAATTTCCCCGAAGGATGGGACTGGTGCGGGAAGCTCCGGAATTTTGAGCCAGGACCGTTGCCTGCCCCAGAATGCCCCCGCGACCGTAAGCCTGAACACCGTCGACCCTTCTCCATTCAGGACCGGTCACCCCGGGAATGCCGTAGTGTTTTGCCAGGGCCTCGTTCAAAAAGGTGGAGTTTCCCGACAGCAGGTCGAGAACGGACCGATCCTCCTGAAAGAAATCGGTAAAGAACTGAATCGTTTCCTCATACATGGCCTCGCGCAGTCCGGCGAAGGTGGGAAAGTGGCGGTCGCTCTTTTCGCCGGATTCGTCGAATCCGTAAATATGGAGCCAGGCACATGCAAACTCCGTGGCCAGTCGTCGGACCTTGGCGTCGTGCAAAAGCCGCCGGGTATGGGCTTTTAGTATTTCCGGTCGTGTCAACTCACCAGATTCCCCGGCTGTCCGCAAGCCCGGGTCCGGTGCCGATGACCAGAGGAAATAGCTCAGGCGATTCGCCAGCTCCAGGGGACTGACCGGACCCTGCGTCTTTCCCGGGACCGGGCTTTCGGCGTGATACAAAAAGGAGGGCGATACCAGCACCCGCGCGAGGGTCAATCGGATGGCGTCCTCATGGGATAATTCCTCGGTCCGCAAGGTCTGATAGAGTCCCGTGAGTTCGGCGGCTTCGCCGTCGCGCAAAGGCCGTCGATAAGCCCGTGCTGCCCAGTCCAGTACCGCATCGAGCTGTTTAGGTTGGGCGTTGGTCAGCGTCTGGCGGAATTCAGCGGCGCGTCGCTGGATCGGTTCGCGCAGCGGTTCGAACACCTTGGGGTCAGCATCCTGCGTGGCAAATTGCCAGAGCTGCTCGAACCCATCCACCAACGTCAGCGCATCGCGGCTCACAAAATGAAGCTCGCTCCACAACTGGTCCAGTCGCGCCCGCTCCGCGTCATCCAACATTAATCGCGCCAACACCTCGTCCTCCCGATAGAAAAGAGTGAGCGTCACCACCTCATCGACCGGGACAATTTTTGTGTAACAAAGTGCCGCCGGGAAAAGTTGCCGGAATTCCTCCATGTCCGCTTCGTACTGAGCTCTGACGGGTCCAGCCTCGGCGACAATAATGGGGCTGGCCAGGGACAAGCGCCGATGGTCCGAGGTCCAGACGCCTCCGGTCTCTGTGACCTTCGTCCCGGTTTCCCAGACCCCATTGCCCAGGACGGGCCGGTTGGTGGTGATTTGAAATTGAACGCTGCCTCCATCGCCAACTCCCTGAGCCAGTCGACCCGTCGTTGCAAGTTCAGCACCTGCTGCCAGGGCGGCGGGCAAGCGAACCTCCAGTACCGCCGGCGCACGGACCACCACGCTGTCCGGCTCAAACGCTTCTCCTTCCAGCCCATGACCAAAAAGCGTCGGGTCGAGACCCCAATTCTCGGTGACCGGTTCCCCGACTGTTGTCAGGTCAGCGGTATTGGTCCGGGCTATCGTCCGAATGACGCGCAACGGCAGGTCTGGGTGACCTGGAACGGCCAGTCGGGGGCGTTCCCAGACGGCGACATCCTGCCCGTTGCCATCCCCGACATCGCCTACAAACAGGAAAACAGTGACCGGTTCAGTATTGTTGGTGGGAGCCAGTTTGAATCGGAACTCCTGAAGAGGGGCGAGCGGAGTCACCGGCTCCATCCAGGCCTTGGGACCTCCCACTTTGCCAATATGTCCAACCGACGAGAACTTCCACAGGGCCTTTTGCCAGACCCCGATTTCACCGGCCAGCGACGGCAGATCGGCAGTCCAGGCACTGCGCCAATGGGTCCGGATGGGGTCCAACAAAAGCGACGGTTGAGTCGATCGAAGCGCCCGGACCAGCAAGTTCAGGTATTTGGGGCTGAGGCCATGCCTGCGGGCCACGTCGTTCCATTGGTCTTCGGAACTTTCGCCCCGGCACTCGAGGCTGGCCGCCAGGTATTTGTCCAATGGTAGTCGCCCCCCTTCATTGGTGGAAAAGACGATGCCCTGAAGGTTGACCGTGTCGCCGCCCTGCGGGTCAGTGTAGGTGCGATACAGCGAACGAATCTCGCCCACCAATTCGTCTGTCCAGTCCCGGGTGGTGGTATGAGGTGAAAAACGGAATCCCGAGGGTGTCAGCAAGGCATGGGCGGCGACAGATTTCGCGGCATCCAGGTATTTGGCAACCAACGATGACGACATCACCAGGGAGTTGCCCACATTCATGAAGCCTTCGCCTGAAGCGCCATCCGCGGGAAATTCCCGGACGGGGTCGAGGGTGGGAACCCCAGTTAAATCACGAATCGTGTAGGTATACTCCGCATTGGAAAGCCGGCGAAGCACCACCGGACCCGGGTCGCCCGCCAGCGTGGCGGCAACGTCATCCAGAACGTCATTCACGCCGGCCAGAAAGGCATCCCGGGTTTCCCGGGGAACGGGCGCAGAGAATTTTGCATCGCGGGGAGGCATTTCACCGGTGGATACTTGGGCAACAACCTCCTCCCAGACCTTGGGTTCCCGCTTGATCGCATCGACCGATCCAAATCGTTCCAGGTCCAGGTCGCCCTTGTGTTTGGCCGTGGAATGACACTCGACGCACGTGCTGGAGAGCAGCGGCTGGATTTGCTTCGAAAAGAAATCAGGCGATTTCACCTCCGCCGTCACCCCGAACAAGGGTCCCCAGAGAGCCAAACTCAGGAACAGGCCGATGCTCCCTCCGGGCCGGACAAGGAATAGGGATGGGTGCAGGGGAGGGAATGAACGGTTCACGGGATGATTCTGTAGAAAGAAAATCACTGTCGGTCACTTCCGCCAAGCCCGATCCCCACTCGAATTTCATTTAACCATAACTAAGGGACAGGTCATTTGAATGATTTGAGACCAACTAATGACCTGTCCCTTAGTCAATTTTCTTGAAGCACTGACGAAAATCTCCTCTTGTGATGGAACTTGGGTTAGCCTTGAGGGATGAATTGGATTCGCTCATGGCTGGGTCTGGCTCTTGTTTCGGTAGGGCTGGTCCTGCAAACGGCTCGGGCACTCCCGCCGGAGGTCACTGTATTCCCATCGGGTTCGGTCTCCCGCCCGAGCCTCACCTGGTCCTTGAACCGCACCAATTGGGCGGTGACCGTGGAAACACGGGAAAGCCTGAATTCTGGTGCCTGGCTTCCGGCACCGGGCGGGACCTGGCCAACCATCTCCACCAACTGGACGGCTCCGGGGGAAGGTGGGAGTGGTTCCCATTTTTATCGGGTGACTGCCGTTCCGCCCGTAGGCCAACGGGGTCGCTTGATCAGCGACACCCTGGTTGCTTCCTATCCGCCATCGCTGTTGGCGGGAATCTTCCTTTTAATCGGCGTCAATATCCCGACACGGTATGCCGTCGATTTTTACGCCGTCACCTACGAAACCATTGACCCCTACGGGGTTCCAATCCTCGCATCGGGTGCCGTTATCCTCCCCGTCGGTAAGACCAATGCCTCCGCCTTGGTGCTCTATGACCACGGAACGTCTCTCAAGAAGATCGATGTGCCGTCGGAGATCAACAACGAAGGATTACTGGGTTCGGCGTTTGCCACGGATGGTTATGTGGCCGTACTACCTGACTACCTGGGATTGGGTGTCTCCCCTGGTCTTCATCCGTTCCTGCACGCAGCGTCCGAGGCTTCCGCCTCCATCGATCTTCTGCGAGCGGCTCGCCAGATTTGCGCCTCCCATGCGGTGGCATTGAGTGACCAGTTGTTTATCTCTGGCTACTCTCAGGGCGGTCATGCGGCCATGGCGACGCTCCGGGCTTTGGAAGCCGAGGGAACCAACGAATTTGTCGTCACGGCCGCCGGATGTGGCTCAGGGCCCTATGACCTCTCCGGTGTGAGTACCGCGGATTTTCTTTCCGGACGAGCCCCTCCCAATCCCTACTATTTCCTCTATCTTCTCGCTGCCTATCAGGATGTCTACGGGTTGGCCCCGTCCCTGGCGAATCTGCTCAAGTCCACCTATTCAACCACCTTGCCTCCACTGCTTGATGGATTACACGACGGACCGATCATCAATGGTGCCATGCCGAAAGTTCCAACCGAAATTTTAGACCCGGCCCAACTCGCCGACTTCAAGGTCAATCCGAACAACCCGCTTCGGCAGGCCCTCGCCGACAATACCCTTCTGAATTGGACTCCCAAGGCTCCCCTTCGCCTCTATCGCTGCTCCGGTGATCAAGATGTCCTTCCGTCCAATTCCCAGGTCGCCTACGACTCCTTTCAGGCGCGCGGAGCAACACAGGTCCAGTTGCTCGACCCGGACCCTGGTGCGGACCACGATACCTGTGCCATTCCGGCACTGTTATCGATCAAAGCCTGGTTCGATACCCTCCGAAAATAGCGTAAGGGAGCGAATTATCGAAACCCGCGGAGCGGCTTCACGTCTCACCCTGGGTTGGCCGTGATGGGTCAACCAAGTCATGTCCATTCACTATTTGCGGTCTGTTCTCGTTCTGGCCCTGGTCTCCTTTTTGGCGGGATGTGTCGATCCCTATGGCCAGCCGAATTATACTGGAAGCGGTGCCCTCATCGGCGGAGGGTCCGGTGCTTTGTTGGGTGCGGCACTTGACCACCACAATCCCGGAGCCGGAGCCTTGATTGGCGGCGCCGCCGGTCTGTTGACCGGAAGTCTGATCGGTTACGGGATGGATGAGGACGCGCGTCGCCGTTATTATTATCAGCCCGCACCAGCTTATATCCCTCCGCCACCGGCTCCGGCCTATATTCCGCCGCCTCCGGCCCAGCCCCCGCCCCCGAGCATTTCGGACATCAAGTCGATGGCCCGTTCCGGTGTCAGCGAAGACGTGATCCTGGCTCAAATCACTCGGACGCATGGAGTCTATTTTCTGGATGCCAATACCATCATCGACTTGAAAAACGCCGGTGTCACCGACGCCGTCGTGCATTTGATGATGATGAGCGGCAGCGATACGGTGGTTCAACAGGCTCCGCCTTCGCCGCCGACCGAGACCATCATCGCCTCCCCGGGACCAGATTATTATTGGTGTCGGGGGGAGTGGAATTGGAGCGGAACGGCATGGGTATGGATTCCCGGTCGCTGGGTTGCACCCCCTCATCGCGGAGCGATCTGGGTTGAGACCTACTGGGTCCACGGCCCCCACGGTTGGTATCGTGTCTCAGGTCATTGGCGTTAGTGTTTCGGAAACACGACGCCAGGTTTCTGGAAGGTCGGCAGGTGACTTTGGACCCGTTGGCAAGGCTTGCACCACAGTCCGGTCTTGGGTGACTCTTGGCCGTGGCATTGATTTATCCGACGCCCGGGCATTGGGGGACCAATTCGTTTGGTGCCGTGTCGTATGGAGCTCGGTAGTCGTACTCGACCATGTCCTTTCCTCTCGTTCCTGATGATGCCTCCAACCGGGCGCTTTTGGACGAGGTTTGTCCCCGTGACTGGATCAATCCCTCCCCACGCGGGCGATACGATTTAGTCATTCTAGGCGGCGGGCCGTCAGGTTCTGCGGCTGCTCGGATCGCAGCTGCGGGTGGAGCGACGGTTGCCCTCGTCGAGCAGCGCTTTCTTGGGGGGGATTGTCTCAATTTCGGGGGTATACCCGTACAAACCTTGATCCGAAGTGCTCGTGCAGCTGCGGAGGTGAGATCGGCAGCGTCCCTGGGGGTGCAGGTTCCCGGAGGTTTTCACATCGACTTTGCCAAGGTCATGAAGCGGGTTCGGAAGGTGCGTTCCGAGCTCAGTTCCCAATATTCGGCCCGTCATCTGAAAGGTCTCAGCATTGATGTCTTCCTCGGTGCGGGAAGCTTCCGCGACCACGAGACCGTCCTTGTCGGTGACTCGCGGCTTCGCTTCCAAAAGGCCATCATCGCGACCGGCGCGACCCATTCCTTGCCGACAGTCCAAGGCCTTGCTGAGACCGATGTTCTCTCCATGGAGGCGTTCTTCTCCCTCGAGCAGATTCCACTTCGGCTCGCCATCCTGGGTGGCGGTCAGGTTGGTTGCGAAATCGCCCAGGCGATGGCTCGCTTGGGCAGTCAGGTGATCCTTCTCGAGTCAGCTCCGCAAATTCTATCCCGTACCGACGAGGATGCGGCCTTTATCGTCCGGGAGGCGCTGATTCGGGACGGCGTGTCCGTTTTCGCCTCGTCGCGCCTTCGCCGCGTGCAGTCCACCTCCGAGGGAAAGGTCGTACTTTTCAGCCGCGGCGAGGAAATTGGGTCCGAGTTGGTCGATGCCATTCTCAATGTTTCAGGTCAGATGCCCAGAGTGCGGGGAATCGGCCTGGAAGCAGTTGGAGTGACGTACAACGATGGCAATGGAGTCAAAGTGGACGATTTTCTTAGGACCTCTGACCCTCGGATTTATGCCATGGGTGAGGTGGCCTCCAATCATCCGGCCGCCCATGCTGCGGAGCCGATGGCACGTATTGCGGTCGAAAATGCCCTATTCCGTGGGCGCAGCCGCGCCAGTCGTCTTCTGGTCCCTTGGTGTGCTGGAACCGATCCTGAAATTGCTCAGATTGGACTTAACGAACGACTTGCTGCGGATCGTGCCGTGGAAGTCGACGTCTATCGATGCCCGTTTTCGGCCACGGACAGGGCGCGTATGGATGGTGCGACCGAGGGGTTCGTCAAGATTCTCACGGCCCACAAGACCGACCGAATTATTGGTGCCACCGTGGTGGGGCATGAAGCGGGAAATCTTGTGGGAGAACTTTCCCTGGCCATCGCCACCGGTTGCGGTTTACGGCGCCTGAGTGATGTCATCCATCGCTACCCAACTCACGCCGCTGCGATTCGACAGGTCAGCCAACAGTGCGTGCGAAACCCACGGCGCTTTACTTCCGGTAAATGGACGGATCGTTGGTTGAAATAGGTCGGGCCATACGGATTCAGCCCATGCCGCGTCCCCGCTGATTTCGGCGCAGCCACCAGGAATTCAGTTGGTCGATCAGGACGGCGGCGATCACTGCAAGTCCTACGATAATCTGGGAGTAATTTTGATCGATGCGCAGGATGACGATGCCGCTATTGATCATTTGGATGATAACGGCACCCAGCAAGGCACCCAGTGCAGTGCCGCGGCCCCCGGAGAGGCTCGCTCCACCGACCACAACCGCAGCAATCACATTCAGCTCATACCCCTGTCCATCTCCGCTGGTCGCCGCCCCGTAGTAGCCGAGGGATAGGAGGGCCGCGAGGCCGGCGCTCAAGCCGGAAAGGACAAACACCGCCAGTTTGATTCGGGCCACCGGCAGCCCGCTGTAGCGGCTGGCCAGCTCGTTCCCTCCCACCGCGTAGACATGGCGTCCCGGGGCGCTTCGGGCAAGGATGACCCCGCCGAGCACCGCCACCGCCAGCATGACACCGAGTGGGACGAGGGTCAGCCCTCCCGGCGTCTGCCATTTCACGAATTCTCCAAATGCCGGGGGAAACTCTCCAATGCTCTGGCCGTGGGAGACAACAAATGCAATGCCACGATAGATGGCCATGGTTCCCAAAGTGATAATGAACGGATGAACCCGAAGTGCCGTCACCATCCATCCGTTGGCCAATCCAGCGAAAACTCCTACGCCGAGACAGGTCAACAATCCCGTCACGGTTCCGAGGACGGGCGATGGGGAAACTCCACCCGGACCAAAATAATGCAGGGCCAACGCACCCAGGACACCCGCCAGCGCATAGGTCGACCCGATGGAAAGATCGATCTGCCCCGCCACAATGACAAACGTCATGCCCACCGCCATGATGGCGATGAAGCTGGTATCTTTGGCCAGTTGTGCGAGATTTTGCGAATTCAGGAAATTGTTTCGCTCGTCGAAAGCCGGGACTTCATTGCCGTCGGCATCTTTGACCATGACCCGAAGCCGGGTGCCGTCGGCCTGGCGTTCGAAGCGAGGTGCGCGCACGGTTCCGCCACAGAAAGTCAGCAATAGCCCCAGGGCCAGAACGACCACAACAAGGCCTACCTCGGGTGCCCGGAACCAACCGGAAAGACGGGGAAGGGAAGACGCCACCCGGTGTGATTAACAGAGCTGGGCTGCCGCCCCAAGCCTGAAGCGGTTCCGCCTGCTATCCCGGGGATGGGGTGTCGGTCCACGGGACCTCGTAGATGTTCACTGACTGTCGAAAGCCTTTGACTGCGACCGGTTCGAGGTTTCGGCACTGCCGGGCCAGTTCGGGCGCATGCTGGACCAACTCTGCGTAGGTTCCTTCCCCCACGATGATGCGGCTGCGTCCGGATACTCCTTCGAGGCGCGACGCCAGATTCACCTCACGCCCAAAGACCGTATAATTCATGATATGGGCCTCACTCCCCATCAGACCGACCGTCATTTCCCCGGTATTGATGCCGGTACCCAATTGAAGGGTGGGCAGCTTGGGCAGGAGCGGGAGTCCCTTGGTTGCGCGGTCCGGATTTTCTGCCTCCCGGCGTTTGTTTTCTGCCTCCCGGTCCTGGTTCAGCTTCAAAATGGCTCTCTGAGCTGAAATGGCGGCCTCGACACACCGGACGGCATGCCGGGGTTCATCCAGAGGAGCACCCCAAAACGCCATGACGCAATCACCGATGTATTTGTCCAACGTCCCCTGATGCAACTTGATCACGTCTGCAATCGTGGCGAGGTAGGTGTTGACGGTCGCAAGAACCTCGCTTGCCTGTGATTCAAAATGGGCTTGGGCGGCTGCACCGCTGAGGCCATTGGCCTGCACGTATTGTTCTGCAGCGACCTGAAACTGATCGGTCATTTCCGTGAAACCGCGAACATCAGCAAAAAAGACCGTCAATTTGCGCCGCGCCCCTCCCAACGCATGCTGTTCGGCACGCAACAACTCCTGCACAACATCCGGAGAGACAATTTTCGAAAAAATCCCGCGAACCCGCCGTTGCTCTCGTTGTTCGAACACGACCCTCCATGTCAACAAGGCGGCATGGTTGAAAAGCAAACCGGAGAGAAGGGGATGCGCCACCGGCAACCAAAGCCGGTATGCCGCAAAAGCCCAGAAAGAGAGGGCCAAGTATCCCAATCCCACCAACAAGACTGCCGCACCGGCAAACAGAATGCGGCGTCGCAACGTGGCAAGCGCCCCAATCACTCCCAGAACGACTTCCCAAAAGAGATCGCCGCCGATAGGCAGGTGCCTGACGAATCGATCTTGAATGATGGAATTGGCGACATTTGCGTAGGTCGCAATGAGGTAGTCCGATGCCGCCAGGGGTGTCGAACCCAAGTCGGCCACATTATTGCCCGTGGCCGTGGACCCAACGATCACCACACGATTGGTCCAAAGAGATGCCGCCACCTGGGTGGGGTCTTCTTCGTGGATGGAATCGTAGGCAAGAAGGTCTTCCAAGCTCTGGTTAAACACGTCCCGGGCACGGGCTGTCCAATTGATGAGGAGCGAGGAACTGTGGTCGAGAGGGATGAATCGCGTCACACCGTTTGTCCCGCTGAGACGAACCCCTCCCTGCTCAAAGACCGGGTTGGCAAGATCAAGTCCCAACGATTCGGCTGCGAGGACAATCCCGAGATGCCAGACACGGTTTGTGACAAAGGCAGGGGACTTCACCCGCTGTCCCTTGGGAAGCACTTCGGTGAAATATCCGTTGGTCAGTTCCAATGGCTCACTTTCAGAGGAATCAAATCGAAAAATGCGCAGGGA
>CAITXU010000123.1 GCA_903896505.1 uncultured Verrucomicrobiota bacterium
AGGGATTCAACCGCCAGCCCGGGGAGGCCGTACCGCTTCACACATACAACGAAACCCGCTGCCGTTGTGGCGATGGTCGGGATCGTAGTTGAGGCGGCCGGAGGTGGTGAAGAAGACGGGAAGGCCAAGGCGCCAAGACCCGCCACGCACCACCCGGGTGGTTCCCTGTGAGGGCGGCTTTAGGTCACCGGTGCGGTAACGATCATAGGCTTTGGCGTCATACCGGTCGGCGCACCATTCCCACACATTGCCGCTGAGTTGATACCCGCCCCACTCACTCGTGCCAGAGGGATATTCCCATACCGATGCGGTTTGGCCCTTGCCCTTGTTCTTGTCGTTTCGACATTTGGATTCGGCCCACTCTCCGCCCCAGGGATATTGACGGCCATCGAGGTAGCGACCTCCTTTTTCCCACTGGAGTTCGCTGGGAAGCTGGAGCCCCGCCCATCGTGCGTACGCAGTAGCATCATTCCAATCGACGCAGACCACCGGGTGCTCTGCCTCGTCAGCAGGATAACCTCCGTTTTTCCAGACCGGTTGTCCCCAATCCGCCTTTTCTGGCTTCCGATGACCCGTCTCACGAATAAATCGCTCGTATTGCCGATTAGTCACGCACGTCAGCCCAAGGTAAAACGCCGGAATATCCACTTCGAACGGCGGACCGCCAGCCAGAAACTTCCCACCGGGCACCAGCACCAGCAGGCTGCCGTCCTTCGCGTTTTCGATTAGCCAGTCATACTTCTCGATGTCCCGGTCGGAAATCCACGGGTGGCGGGCGGGAGAGGCGTTCATGCGAGCAAGTCCCGCTTGCCGAGACGTTGACGTAAGGTCTCCCGACCGCGCTCGACGTAGCCTCGGGTCTGGCCCTGACTCCATCCCATCTCGCGCCCGGTTTCTTCCAAGGTAAGCCCGGAGATTTCATGGAGTTCGATGGCCGCTCGCTGTGCTGGAGGGAGTGCCTGAATTTCCGAGGAAACGATCCGGGTGATTTCCCGACGCTGGGCCAGCGTTCGTGGTCCAGGGCCGGAGGCCGGAACCATATCTTCCAATCGAAGGGTGCACTCGGCCAAGGTTGCCAGAATATCTTCCATCGATACCACCATTCCCTCGCCGCGTTTTTGGGTTTCGATGGCGGCGATCGCATCCTTGAGAAGATTGGCCATGATGCGGAGAATATACCGCTGGCGGTCGCTTGACCGCGCAGGAAGTTGGTCGGACGCTTCCATCGCCCGTAGAAGGGTCTGCTGGGCAAGGTCTTCCGGGTCAAGCCCGGCGGTAGCCAGGCCAGCGCGGTACCGGCAGCCCGACGCTACCGTGGTCAAGTATGGAAGCATCTCGGCCAAGGATTCCGATTCTTGCGCAGACGTCATTCGCCGTTTCTGCCATCGGAAGTAGAGAAAACCAAGCTTCAAGCAACGACAACGAGTTGTCCGCCGCAGGAAAGGGTATTGGTTCGAGCCATCATTCCGTCTCATCACCTATTGAAACGGGAAATAGGACAGATATGGCGCGAGCTTTTTCGAGAATTCGCCTATTGCGACTAGCGGAACCTGCCGGGTACAGACCGCAGCCTGTCTCGCTGACAAGCCGGGCTCCTCTTGCCTAGGTTATTATCCTCTTGGTTCCCCAAGTGAATCTCTTGTCGACCAGTCCGTGGGGCCATTGTGTATTCCGCCGCACGACGGTTGGTTATTGATCCGCACTTGGCCGAAGATGTCACGCAGGCGGTTTTCACGGCGCTGGCCCGCCAAGCTGCGGAAGTGGCTCTGCGATTGGATGGAGGCGCACCTCTATCTGGCTGGCTGCATGTCACTATGCGGCGCTCGAACTGTGCGAGCGCGATGCAAAACGTGCCGTCCGCTTCACGGACCCCAGCAGCTGACGTGGATTCCGCAGACACGAAAATGCCTTCGTGGATACGAAACGCAAACTGGCACATGAATGTGACCTGTGGCCAATAATTACCGACGGAGAGCGGAAGGCAAACATCGCCTCCACTGTTCCTCGAATTCTCCAAGGCCGACGCGGTCGTGGGTGGAGGGCATTCGGAAGGTCTCTTTTTCGACGGCGGCACAGAGTTTGGCTTCGGATTCCATCAGCAAGGCGAGGGCGGCGCGCATCAGGACGCCCAAGGGAACCTTGGTCCGGGCAGCCCGCTGAAGTCGTAGCAGGAAGGCCTCGACGTCGGCGTCCTCGCTCCGGGTCAGGACAAAGCGCTTGGTGATGGTCGGTTCGGCCTCGGGTTGGGTCGCGATTGGCAGAGGTCGGGGGCTGACCAAGGCAATGGATGGCGCGAACCTCGGTTGATGGGCGTGGACCGCAGTTGCTTCGCGCACAAGGTCAGCCGATATCGGATCATAAGGGCGTTCATCGAACTTCTTTTTAGGCATGAACGACCTCCTCTACTTTTGGCGCTACCGCTTGTTCTTGGCGAAATCGTTGCAGACGGTCCTCGAATTCCTTCGCAAGGGTTCGGTATTCATCCGCCACCGGGTGGTCACCCTGGTATTGCATGATTGTCTGGCCCGCCCGCTGGGCTTCCTGAACCACCACACTCCGGCTGATTTCGGTGCTGAACTTGAGGGTCCTGCCGGTAGCGTCCACGCACGATTGTTCCACGTAGCCGACCAAGGCGGTTGCCAGTCGGGTCTTGGGTCGCGGCACCGCGCAGAGAATCACCCCAAGCAAGGCCAGATTGGAATTGGCATGTTTCTGGGCGGCAACGATGTCCGACAACGCCTCAGCGAGTGCGCTCACCGCCAGGTGATCCGGCATCGCACTCAGAACCGCGTAGTCCGCCGCCTTTAGAGCCGGGATGGTGGTCTTGGTCTTTTGCGGTGGGGTATCCAAAAAGACGTAATCGTATTTCCCGCGCAGACGGTTGATCGGTTCAAGCAGCAGGTTCTGGTGAATGAGCCACGGGTTTTGGGCAAGGAAGGTATCGAGCTCGGCCAGCTTTCGTGAACTCGGTACCAAATGGATATTGGGTGGCAAGGCCACCTCGGATTCGTCATTCGTGATGATGGTGTCCTCGGCGCTTTCCGCCCCGGTCAGCAGTTCAAAGGAACTGTTCCATCCATCGGTCGGTGCCCGCAGCGCCTTGGTCGCGCCCGAGGTCATATCGAGATCGATGATCAGGGATTTTCGTCCCCTCTCGGCCAGCGCTCCGGCCAGTTGAATTGTATTGGTGGTTTTGCCGACTCCCCCCTTTTGGTTGCCGACGGCGATCACAACGGTGTTTCGGATTTTTTCAGTCATCTTCCTCCTGGTAAAACGTGGTCATTGAGCCAGTTGGCCAACCGGCGGCCGAATTGCCGTCGGGCCAACGGGCCATTTCGGTTATCCCACATTCTGAAAATCCCCACCAGAGGGTGTTTTAATGCCATTTCAAGGATGGCGAAGAATCAATCAGAGCCGCCTGGCCCATTGGCCAACGGGCAAAATCCTTCCCCAACCTCCTCTTGGCCAAGTGGCGCGTTGGCCAACGGAAGCAGATCACCCCTTGTGTGAACCGCGTCAACTGGGCGATGCATCAGACTCAGGAGAATTCCCATGAACACCGGCTACAAAACCATCACCCCCATCCAAATTGGCAACCTGCTGCATTCACTCGCCATGGGATCGATCACCTGGTCGACCGCACGAGTGTGGTTCGCCGCCCTGGAGATGGTCGCCATCCGCGAGGCTGCCGGCCGGGTCCGACGCAAGCGACGCGATAAGCGCCAGGTCGAACCAGAATATCGACGAACCGAATTGTCAAAACTGACCGGATTGAGCGCACGGGCCATTAGCAAGGCCGTGAGCGATCTTGGCCATACGGGATTGGCAATCCTGACCACTCGGGCCATTGAGGTCGTCAACCATTCGATGCCGGAAGCGGGGGAAACGATTCAGATGATCTCGGGCGGACGAAGTCCCAAGCGCCCGATTCCCGTTCCCCGTCCGATTCTTCGGTACCTCGCGCAGCAACCCAAAGCTGGAATCGGGAAGGTCATGCTGGGCTACATTTGCCGGGGAATGACCATTGATCGGCAGGGTGGGGATGTCCGAGGGGTCGGGACGGTCAAAGCCAGTTGGCTGGCCGATGTCCTGGAATTGAGTCTACGGTCGGTTCGGTACGCACAGGCGGAGCTTCAGCGGATGG